>JBCCAG010000492.1:0-3716 GCA_039814955.1 Cyanobacteria bacterium P01_A01_bin.135 | reverse complement strand
TGCTGTACGACATCGACTCCGAGCTGGATATCCTGATGACCCAGGATCCTGCCAACGACGGTACCCTGTCCACCGTTGGCGACCTGGGCATCGACTTTGACAGCGTTGGCGGGTTTGAAATCGTCACCGCTGGGGAAGGCAACAACTCGGGCTTTGCTGCCTCTAACGGCACCCTGTATACCATCGACCTAGAGGACGGGACGGCCCGTAATCTAGGCAGTTTGGAGCTGGCGGATGGTCTGGAGATTATCGGTCTGACCGCCACCGGCAGCGCGGTGGTTCCCCCCTTGACTGGCACCTTGGGTGATGACGTGATTACCGGCACTGCCGACAACGACACCCTGCGGGGCAACGACGGCAACGACATCATCTCTGGTCTAGGCGGCAGCGACGACATCTTTGGCGGTCGCGGCGACGATGACCTAGACGGCGGCGCAGGTGACGACAACCTGCGCGGTCTGGCTGGTGACGACGATATGACCGGCGGCGGAGGCAGCGATCGCCTCCTCGGCAATGGCGGCGATGACGTCATGCGCGGTAACGCCGGTGAGGACACCCTACGGGGTGGCGCGGGCAGTGACACCCTGCGCGGCGGCGGGGACAGCGATGTGCTGCGCGGCGCGAAGGACGATGACAGTCTGTTTGGCGGCGCTGGCGACGACACCATCCGCGGCGGCCAGGGCAACGACCAGCTGTTTGGTAACTCGGGCAACGACATCCTGCGGGCCGACGGCGGAGATGACCTGCTAGACGGTGGCCTTGGGGATGACGAAATCCGCACCGGCGCGGGCAACGACATTGTCGTGCTGCGGGCCGGTGCTGGCACCGACACCGTCTTCCGCTTTGGTGTTGAGGGAACTGACCAGTTCCAGCTTGATGGCATTAGCTTTGGTCAGCTCAGCCTCAATGTGGACGGCGGCAACACGTCAATCGTCTTTGGCGATGAGACGCTGGCGGTTGTCGTGCGCAACGGCAGCTTGTCTCAAGGCGATTTCACGTCAGTGACCGCTTAGATGTGAGCTAAGGGGGTAAGGGCGGTAAAGTTGCTATCGCCCCTACAGTGGCTACCGCGATTTCATTCTGTGGTAGCCAGCCCCTCTGTTCACTGCCATTGTTCACTGCCATCAAGCTCAGCATTGTGGCGGTTCGTAAAGCGCATCACGCTACTGATATGAGCCCCTCACAGGAGTGTGGCGCTCCTGTGCCCCTATTCCGCCGGCACCGCCAGCACCTCATCAATCACGTGAATCACCCCGTTGGTAGCTTCAATATCCGCCTCCACCACCTCAACCCCATTCACTCGAATCCTGCCCCGCCGCAGCCGCAGCTCCAGGTCCGGACGGGCCAAGCTGCGCTCATTGGAGCGGCGGCTTCCCAGGGTTTCCTCAAAGTTCTCTGTGGTAATTGGTAGCCCTCGGGCGATGGTGTGGTAAGCCAGCACCCGCGCCACCTGGCTGCGGGTCTCCGCCGTCAGCTCTCCCTGGAACTGGGGATTCTCGGCTAAGAAATCGGCAAAGGCCGCATCAGAGGGGACAAACACCGTAAACCGGCCAAAGCCCCGTAGATCTTCATCCAATCCCAACTCCGTAATCAGGGCCAAAAAGGTGGTGAGCCCCTGCTGCTCAGCGGTATCGACGATGTCCAGCTCCGCATCGGCTATCAGAATAGGGCTGACGGGTAATGTGGGGGCCTCTACCGGCAGCGCTGCTGCGGTGGACCAGCTCAAGGACCCACCTAGCGCAGCAGCGGCGATCGCACAAAGGATTCTCGGTTTCATGGCCTTACTCCGATACAGGTACAATAGCGTTCTAGTCATGGGGACTCGTTATTCAGCCATGGCAGTGCCATAGCCCTACGGACATCTTACGGCAACGGTAAACGAGGGCCGCTGCTTCGCTTCTCGGCGGCTCCTTACCAGGCGAAAGTCGCGGTCGATGTAAATATGCTCCAGCTGCGGCTTTGACTGAAACACCGCTTCGAATTTCTTAGCAGACCGCTCGTCCATACCGCTTAAATCGGGCTGCGCTGGAGCCACGCCACCGTCCTTGGCGATCGCCTTCGCCACCGCCTGCTCAAACCACCGCTGGGCCACCGTGCTGGTAAAGGGCTGCGCCCCGAATTTCACCCCCTGCTCAATGCCCACATTCTCAATCGCCCAGCCCTCTGGCCCGGCGGTGTAGGTCTGCACAATCATCAGGTCCAGACTCACCAGCCACTGGGACACCTGACTCAATAAGGGGAGGTCGCTGCCGGGCTTATATCGAGCCGCGTTGGCGTAATAGCCGTTATCGGCAAACACTTGGTAGGACTGCTCCCGCAGCCGCCCCGGCAGCATGTCCTGAAATGGAATCGTAGACCAGTGCGATCGCCAGGTGCCCAGCACCAGGGGCACCTGCTCCCGGGGGTCAGGGGTGGGGTTGCGCCGCCCTAGCTCATCAAATAGGGGAGTGAGCTGCTTAGCGAGCTTGGCCTTTTGACCGATGGGCTCAGCTTCGTTGGCTTCGGTGAGACGGAGGAGGGTCTGCTTCAGCGCGTCGGTGCTAGCGCTGGCCAGAGCTTCTGGGGCAATCAGGCGCTGCAGATCTGAGGGGGCGGTTTGAGTCATCTTAGAGGCGGTCAAACGCGAGGAGGACGTCTTCTATGAGCTTAACGGCCTACCGGCGGAATCTTCAAGGTAAAGGTTGTCCCCTTATGCCCTTGACTCGCGCCGCTGCTGACACTGATTTGTCCCCGGTGATTCTCGACGATGGCCTGGGCGATCGCCAGCCCCAGCCCTGAACCAGTCTTGGCACTAGGCGACTGGGGAGCCGTGCGGGCAGCGCTGGAGCGGTAAAACCGGTCAAAAATATGGGGCAGGTCTGCCTCCGGAATGCCGATGCCGTTGTCGCTGACCTGCACCTGGACAGTCTCTGATAAATGCCGCAGCTGCACCGTCACCTTTCCCTCATCTGGCGTGTACTGCAGGGCGTTGCTAATCAAATTGGTAAACAGCCGCACCAGCTGGTCGGGGTCGCCATTGATGGTGTAGAGGGGGGTTGCTGGATAGAGGCTGGCCTCATCGGCGCTTAAGCTGAGGGTGATGCTGCGCTCCGCCGCGATCGCCCGCTGCTCATCTACCACATCGCTCACCAGGTTGTAGAGGGAAACGGGCTGCCAGGACTGCTGAGCGATACCGCTCTCCTGGCGGGCTAGAAACAGCAGATCGTCCACCAACCGGCTCAGCCGCCGGGTGATGCGCTCCACCACCTGCAGTTGCCGCTGCTGTTGCTGGAGGTCTGGGTCTGGGTCAGCCAGGGCCACCTGCACATTGGTCTGGATGACGGCGATGGGGTTGCGCAGCTCGTGGGAAGCATCGGCGGTGAACTGCTTCAGCTGCTGGTAGGAGCGGCGGATAGGCTGCATGGCTAGGCCCGAGAGCAGCCAACCAATCGCCGTCACGAGCCCCAGGGTTAACGCCGTGCCGATGGCTAAATCTACCGTGAGCTGCTGGATAGGTTTGGTGACCTCAAACCAGGGATGGCTGACTCGCAGGTACCCCAACACCTGCCGCTCCACCTGGATGCGCTGGGTAATCTGCCGCAGCAGCAGGTCGTCGGTGAGGTGCACCGTCTCACCGTTGGGGTTGATGTGGATGGGGATATCCAGGGGCTGCTCTAGGGTGGACCACTCTAGCTGCCCGGTGGGTCCGAACCACTCCAGGTCAAT
The DNA here is from genome assembly GCA_039814955.1 of Cyanobacteria bacterium P01_A01_bin.135. Taxonomy (GTDB): domain Bacteria; phylum Cyanobacteriota; class Cyanobacteriia; order CAKZMO01; family CAKZMO01; genus JBCCAG01. The sequence continues at coordinate 11 of JBCCAG010000492.1, read as the reverse complement.
GCGGTCGTCTT
>JBCCAG010000496.1:0-3702 GCA_039814955.1 Cyanobacteria bacterium P01_A01_bin.135 | reverse complement strand
TCGCTCTGCTTCACAAGTTGCTCGGGTCGTTGCTCGGGGCCTTGCGTGGGGGGAGGGGTCTGTTTAGCCATGGCTACCGATATCTGGTTCTGTCATCTACTCTTTCAGCTTCTTCAAAAGCTGATTAGGGCGAGCAAACTGTATGTTAAGACTTTTCCACCTGAGCCAGTGCTGCCGCGTAGCTCGCAGCTAGGGCATCTATCCCCGTAATCGCTGTGCCCACCACCACGCTATAGGCCCCCAGGGCGATCGCCTTCTGGGCCATCTCCGGCGAGGCAATGCCCCCTTCGCAAATGGCCGGTACCCCGAGGTCCACAAGCTGCTTTAACAGCGCAAATCCCGGCGGCTTTTGCCCCGCCGTCTCCGCCGTGTAGCCGTATAGGGTCGTCCCCACCAGGTCTGCCCCCGCTTCCACCGCCGCCGCCGCCGCTGCTAGGGTATCCACATCCGCCATTACGGGCCTGCCTAGGGTATGGATGCGCTGCACCAGCTCGGCCACTGTCTCCCCGCCGGGGCGGGGGCGCTGGGTGGCGTCAATGGCAATGATATCGGCCCCGGCTTCGGCCACCGCCACCGCATGGTGAGCCTGGGGAGTAATGTACACCTCAGAGTCAGGCAGGGTCTGCTTCCACAGGCCGATGATCGGCACCGTCACCCGCTGGCGGGTCGCCTGAATATGGGCAGGGCTGTCAATGCGCACCCCCACCGCCCCCTGGTTCACCGCTGCCTGGGCGATCGCTGCGATGATCTCGGCATCGTGCAAAGGGGAGGTGGCAGGGGCTTGGCAAGAGACCACTAGACCGTGGCGAATTGCTGAGAGGGAGGGGTGCATAGGACGCTGCTGGCTACTTGCTTACAATCTTCAAGCGATTTTACTAGCAAAGCTAGCCTCGCCTAAGGGCACCTGCTTGAGGCTGTCCACGAAGGCAAAAACCGGCGGCGGGTGAAGAGCGTCGGCCAGCAGCGCTACCCCCAGTCGGCGATAAAACGGCGTCGGCAGCGATCGCATCTGCAGCTGAGGCGGCACAGGTTGGGCGGCGAGGCGGGGCAAAATGCTGATGCCCAGGCCCTGAATCACCATACCGATAATGGTGGAGTCTTCGCTGACTTTGTAGTCGGGCTTTTTGGTGAAGCCGTGGTGGGCGAAGTGTTGGTGGAGGGTCACGTAGCAGGCGTCATCGTCGGGGCCCAAAATCAGGGGGTAGGTGGCAAGCTTTTCCCAGGTGAGGGGCTCTGGAATCGGGGTATCAGGCGGGAAGAACACCAGGTACTCATCCCGCAGCAGCTCCCAGGTGTCAAACTCGGTGGTGCTGGGCAGATAGGTAATCCCCACATCGGCCTTGCCGTCCCGCAGCACCTGCTCAACGGCGGCGTAGTCTATATGCTCGGTGAGGGAGGCGGTGAGCTGGGGATACTGCTGCCGAAACTGGGCCATGGCCCGGGGAATGATGTGGGTGGCGGCGCTGCGAAACGAGGCGATGCGCACTTCCCCCCCGGCCAAGCTGCGGGAGAGCTCCGCTTCGTGGCCGATGCGCTGCAGGGCGCTGAACATGGTGCGGGCATGGCCCAACACACGATCGCCCACGGGGGTAAGCACCGCTCCCCGCCGCCCCCGGAGAAACAGGACCACCCCCAGCTCCTCTTCCAAGGTGGCGATGGCGTGGCTAATAGCGGACTGAGAAAGCTGCAGCTGGTGGGCGGCTTCGCTGAAGTTTTTTTGCTCGGCTACGGCGATCAGGGCTTTGAGCTGGGAGAGTTTGACGCCATCGAGTCCAACCATGGGGGTCTCCGGTCGGGAATAGGGCAGATAGATATCCATGCTAAACCACCGTGACGGTCAATACTTTCCCCGTTTTAGCCGGTGCGCTAGAGCCCAGCGTTAAAGAGCGATCTCAGAAGCTGGTCTCTCGCCATTTTGACCTGGTCGGGCTGCTCCCATAGGTCATCTGTCCCATCTGGCGGGTCAGAAAACGTATCGATGGCTGCCTTGCAGTCGTCAAAATACCCCCGCAAGTTACCGTTGTAGCGGATTTGCCCCTTCAGCAGGTTTTGACTAGACTGGCTTTTCTCCACCTGGCAGCGCTGGGCCGCATGGACCTCCGCTAGCAGTAACTCCACCTCTTGCTGATAGGCGACCCGTTTATCCGGCTCAGACTGGAGCAGCAGCAGTAGCTTCAGGGCCGCCGCCGAAAATATGCGGCCCAAATCGGCGATCTCGGTAACCCGGTGGGGATACAGTTCCCGCACTGAAAATACCTCTCCCCGCTCATCATGAATGGGCTTGAAGCTGCGGCTGACGCGAAACTGGGGCTTCGCTGGTTCCACCGTAGGGCTGCCATCACCAGCAGATACCGCCTCTAGGTGGCACCCGTCATCGGCGATCGCCCAGGCGTAGTTAAATAGGCGGTGGGCGCGGGTTAGTTTTTCCACCCAATCCTCGATTGTCTCTAGCCGGTTGTCTTCAGGGGTCCCGCCGTCTTTATTAAGAAATTCATGCTTGTCGTTGCTGCACAGGTGATACAGCCCCCGCGCAAAGTACAGGTAGCAGGCGTTGGGGCCAAATAAATAGATGCTCTCGTCTGGATTGCTGGAAGAGCCCTGTACGTCTGCGCGTCGCACTGACTGCAGCCGCATATCTAAGTTGAGGACGTGAATTTCCTCGGAGGAGGGTCCCTGGGGCTGTAGGGTCTCCAAGCCCGCATCCCCCTCGTGAAATGACTCCCGCAGCACCGGGATATCTTCGATTAAGTAGGCTTCATCGGTGGCCGGCTGCGACTTTTTAAGGCCGCTTTTCTCTTTAATGCGGTAATAGCAGCGCCGCCCTGTGTCGGCGTAGAAGACGATGGCGTGGTCGCGGAGCTGCTGGGCCCGCCCTAGGCACTGCCCTCGGGTCAAGGTAAAGTCGAGGCCATATTCATCGTGCTGACAGCGCAGCGCCGGTTGGCAAAAGGCCGCCATCAGGTAGGCCCAGCACTGGTAGCTGGTGCAGTAGGCGTACAGAGCGCTGTTGCCATCGCTGGCGGCGTAAACCCGGGCTTTCTCCAGCAGATAGATCTGCCCCGAGCGGATGACGTCCACGCGCTTGCGGGTAGTGCCGCTGTCCGCCGCGTCGCAGATATCCAAAGGAATGCGAAATTGGCCCAGGGGCTGGTCCTTAGGCACCTTTTTAGGGAAGAACAGCAGCAGCTTCGCCCGCAGCAGGTAGATTTGGGCCAGCAGCTGGTGGTGGGGGGTAAAGCGGGCCTGGGAGTATTCGTTGGTGATGGTGTATTTGGCTAGCCGCACCTGGACATGCTCCTCGGCACTGTTCAATGCGTCCCAGGCATAGTCGGCGATTAGCCGGGTCTGGTCAATATCTTCTCCCGGGGCCAGCTCCCACAGGTATTTCGAGCCTTCCTTTTTCTCCGTATCTAAGTCAAGCTGGTAGTAGTAGGCGGCACGGCACAGCTCGTAGCGAATCAGGCGGGCCCCAGAGAACAGCTTAAAGGCCTCGTTGCTGCCGCCCTGGCCCCGCTCAAACCGGTTGAGCCAAGTGCGTCCTAGAGAAGAGTAAACCTTGAACTCAAAGGTAGTGGCTAGCTGCTGCAGGTAAGGATAGGCCTGGCGATATCCCCCTTCCACCAGCAGTGTCTCCGCCATGGTCAGATAGGCATCGTAAATGATCTGCTCCGCCTCACCGGCCTGGCGATCGCCGAGCAGGTT
>JBCCAG010000292.1:0-5170 GCA_039814955.1 Cyanobacteria bacterium P01_A01_bin.135 | reverse complement strand
GGCGGCAACGCCAGACCCGGCCCGCCGCAGCACCGGAGCGGGCTATACCGTCCAGGCCCCTTCCCCCCAGCGGGAGCGATCGCTGTGGCATAACTTGGGCTCCATGCTGCTGATTGCCGCAGCGCTGGCGGTGGCGACGGCAATTGGGGCCTTTGCCATCTTCAACGTGGTGCTCAACCGCCCCGAGCAGCCCCCCGTGACTCAACAGCCGGAACCAGAGCCTCAGCCGGAACCGGAGCCCCCGCCAGCGCCCCAGCCGGAGCCGGTAGAATATACCCAGCGCTTAGATTTAGCGCCAAATCAGCCCCGCACCGTGACCGGCAACTTGCGGCAGACCGAATCAATCAACTACCTGGTACAGGGGTCACCTGGTCAGACCCTGACGGCGGCGATCGCCCAAGAGGGGGTACTGATGTCGGTGTTTACCCCTGACGGAGAGCTCGTGGGCCGTCGCTCCCAGCGAGTTCCGGCCTGGAACGGTGAGCTTGATGCCGCCGGGGACTATGTGGTCAAGTTGGCCCCTGTGCAGGGCGTCGAGGCCAGTGACTACTCCTTGACCCTAGAACTCACCGCGCCGCCGGAGCCGGAGCCCGAACCGGAGCCGGAGCCTGAACCAGAGCCGGAGCCTGAACCAGAACCGGAGCCTGAACCAGAACCGGAGCCAGAGCCCGAACCAGAGCCTAATCCTCCTGAGATTATCTTCAACGACGTCCGGTTCCCCGCTGGCACCACCGGCACCGATGTCTCAGGGCAAGTAAACGAGAGCCGGGTGCAGCGCTACCGACTGCGAGCGGCGGAAGGCCAGGTTTTGGCAGCGGACGTGCTGCGGGGAGAGGTCAATCTGACCATTCGCAACCCTGACGGCAGTATCCTGCGGGGGGCGGAGAACGTCAGCGGCTGGGAATCGCAGATCCCCCAATCCGGCAGCTACCTAATTGATGTGGTCAGCGATCGCCGCAGCGACTACGTGGTAAGGTTAAGCATTGTTAATTAATGAGCCACGGTGAGTACGTTACTGATCGCTGGAACTGCTCCCCGGGCAGGAAAAAGCACTTTGGCGGCGGCGCTGCTAGCCTACGAGCAGCGCTATCTTCAGGAAACCACCGGCAAAGGCCTCTGTCTGAAGCCGTTTACCCCGAGGGTAGCCGACAATGGCTGGCTAAACCTGGCCCAGACCTGGCAGCAGCTGACCCAGTTTACGGAGGAAATGGTGCTCATGGAGCTGCCGGGAAGCTTGGGAACCCCGCTGACGCCCGAGGTGACGGTGGCGGATATAGCCTGGGACTGGCGGTTGCCCGTCGTTTTGGTGGCCCCCGTAACCGCAGGTCTGGTGGGACAACTAGTGGCCCATGTTGCCCTGGCCCGGCAGGCGCGGGTGCACCTCAAAGGCATTGTCATCAACCCGGTGGAGGCGCAGCCAACTAGCCAGTCGGCGATCGCCCTAATCGAGGGGCTCACCCAGATCCCCGTGTTGGGCCAGCTCCCCCACCTCCCCGACCCCAATGATTCGGCGGCGCTGGCTGCAGCCGCGGCGGCGCTGGACCTAGAGCGGCTGTTCCCGCTATCGATGCTGCTAGCAAGCTGAGCAAAGGCGCTAGAATCAAAGCTGAGGAGAACCTTTAGGCCATTTAGGGGAAAAGTCCGCCACCGCTATGGTTACCGCATTTCAGCGCCGCGCCGCGATTCGGCCCGACATTCAAAGCCTGCAGCCCCAGCTTGTCCAGTGGCGTAGACGGCTGCACCGAAAGCCTGAGCTGGGCTTTCGCGAGCAGTTGACCTCAGCTTTTGTGGCGGAGCAGCTCACCCAGTGGGGCATCCCTCACCAAACCGGCATTGCCCGCACCGGTATTGTCGCCCTGATCGAGGGCGATCGCCCCGGCCCGGTGCTGGCTATTCGCGCCGACATGGACGCCCTGCCCATCCAAGAGCTCAACGAGGTGCCCTACTGCTCCCAGCACGACGGCGTGATGCATGCCTGTGGTCACGACGGCCATACGGCGATCGCCCTGGGAACTGCCTACTACCTGCAGCAGCACCGCCAGGAGCTGGCGGGCAGCGTCAAGCTGATTTTTCAGCCCGCCGAAGAGGGGGTGGACGGCGGTGGGGCTAAGCCCATGGTGGCGGCAGGGGTGCTGGATAATCCCAAAGTAGATGGCATCATTGGCCTGCACCTGTGGAACAATCTGCCCTTGGGCACCGTAGGAGTGCGCTCCGGCCCGCTGATGGCGGCGGTGGAGCTGTTTGACTGCGTGATTCGCGGCAAGGGGGGCCATGGGGCCATTCCCCACCAGACGGTGGACTCTATTGTGGTGGCCTCCCAGGTGGTCACTGCCCTGCAGGCAATTGTGGCCCGTAACCTAGACCCGCTGAAGGCAGGGGTGGTCACCGTGGGCTCCTTCCACGCCGGTAAGGCCCACAACGTGATCGCCGATGCCGCCACCCTTAAAGGAACGGTGCGATACTTCGATGCGGCCCTAGACGGCTTTTTTGAGCAGCGCCTAGAGCAGGTGATCGCCGGCATCTGCGAGAGCCACGGGGCCTCCTACCAGCTGGACTATCAGCAGCTTTACCCCGCTACCGTCAACAACGAGGCAATGGCGAACTTGGTGCGCTCGGTGGCCGAGACCGTGGTGGAAACCCCGGCTGGGGTGGTACCCAACTGTCAGACTATGGGCGGGGAGGATATGTCCTTCTTTTTGCAGCAGGTGCCGGGCTGCTATTTCTTCTTGGGGGCCGCTAACGCTGAACTGGGCTTGGACTACCCCCACCACCACCCCCGCTTCGATTTTGATGAGACGGCCCTAGCCACTGGCGTAGAGCTGTTTGTCCGCTGCACTGAGCGCTTTATGAGCCGATGACCGACACCGCCCCCTACCAAAACCCCAACAAGCGCCCGCTTCCTCCCCCCGGTGACGCAGAGCTGGGCCGTTTGGCCGAACTCTTGCCCGCCTCGGGGCGCATGTGGTGCCGCCTGGTCAGCGCCCCCAAGCAAAAGCGGGCGATCGCCGCCGGTATGCCCAAGCCCTGGAACCGCAGCCATACTATCGGCATCAACCTAGAGCGGTGGCAGCAGCTCCCCGAGGGACAGCGGGATCTCCTGCTGCTGCGCACGGTAGGCTGGAGTACGGCGGTGCAGTGGCTGAAGCCAAACCTATCCACAGCGCTGCTGAGCATTGGGGCGGTGGGTACCGCCGTGGAGCTGTTTCAGAGCAACGCAGCAGGCATCATTCTGTTCTCTGGGCTGAGTGTGGTGGCAGTGCGACAGATATGGCGATCGCAGCGCAGCATCGACGTTGAAAAAATGGCGGATGTGGCGGGAGTGCGGGTGGCCATGCGGCGAGGCTACACCCTGCCCGATGCCGTCAGGAACCTGGTTGCGGGGATCAAGGCGCTACCTGAGCTAGAGGGCCGCGCAGAGACGGTAGACGAGCTTGTGCGCTGCCAGGCTCTAAAGTCCATGGTGCAGCCGGACGTCAGCGAAGCCTGATACACTGGGTGCGCCATTTATCGGCTGCGCTATGGGACTTATTGGGTATTTTGCGCTGTTCATTGTTAGTTTGGCAGTGCTGGTCAAGGCCTCTGACCTATTTACCGATGCAGCGGAGCGCCTGGGAATGGCGCTGGGGTTACCGCCATTCATCATTGGGGTGACTATCGTCTCCGTCGGCACCTCATTGCCCGAGCTGATTTCCTCTCTGTTTGCGGTGGCAGAGGGGGCCCCGGAGGTGGTGGTCAGCAACGCGGTCGGCTCCAACATTGTCAACATCTTTTTCGTGATTGGCACCGCCGCCATCCTCTGCAAGGGGATATTGACCATCACCTACAATCTGGTCAATATCGATTTGCCCCTGTTTGTCGGGTCGGCTTTTCTTCTGGGGTTAGCGGCCCTGGACCTCACTTTTTCCCGGGGGGAAGCGGTACTGTTCTTGATGGGCTATGTGGTCTACACCATCTATGTCACCCTTGGCAGCCGCCAACCCTCCGAGGCAGTGGATGCCCCTGAGGCTGCCGCCGAAAAGCGCAAGGGTTTGTTGCGCAATGGTGCTGTGGTGGTGATCAGTGCGCTGTTTATCTTCCTAGGGGCGCGCTATACCATCAACTCCCTGATCCAGATCTCCGATACGCTGCAGATTGGCCGGGAGGTGATCGCCGTGACGGCGGTGGCCCTGGGTACCTCGCTGCCAGAGCTGCTGGTGACCATCAACGCGGCGATGAAGGGCCAGGCCGAAATCGTCGTGGGTAATGTGCTGGGCTCCAATATCTTCAACACCTTTGTGGTCATGGGGGTGCCGGGCCTGGTGCAGGAGCTACCGGTACCGCAGTCCACCTTGGCCACTAGCCTGCCAGTGATGCTGGCGGGCACGGTGCTGATGTTTTTTGCTACCCAAGATAAGCAGCTTTCCTCCTGGGAGGGATGGCTGTTTATCATCATCTACGTCTGGTTCATTGGCTCGACGTTCGGGATACTATAGCCCCAAAGTTTGGCGAATCTTCTCCTCGCTGCCCCGAAACCCCGCCATTACCGCGGTCCCGTCCTTCACCCATAGGGGGCGCTTTAGCAGCATGGCATCCTTCGAGAAAGCCTCCACCCATTGGTCGTCCCCCCATGTGTTGCGCACCTCCCCAAGCGCCCGGTAGCTCTGCCCGGAGGTATTGCGCATGGGCTTAAACCCAATATCGCTCACCCACTGCTGAATCTGCGCCTCGCTGGGGGGCTGCTCCTTAGTGTTGATGAATTCGTAGGAAATATCGTTGGTCTCTAGCCAGGCGATCGCCTTTTTACAGGTGCCGCAGTTGGGAATGCCGTAGAGTTGGTAAGTCACGGGGAGGTAAGCTGATTAAGTCGCCCCTATTGTAATTCCCTCCGGGGGGACGGCGTATAGCAGGGGGTGTCCATGCAGATTACAACAACCAACGTTGGCCTCACCGTAAACGACAGTCTGATGCGGGTCTACGTCGCCGCCCCAGAGCCAGCGGGGCAATACCCCGGCGTCCTCTTCTACTCGGACATCTACCAGCTCGGCGGCCCCATCACCCGCTTGGCCGACCGGTTGGCTGGCTATGGCTACGTCGTAGCTGCCCCGGAGATTTTTCATCGCCTAGAACCCGCTGGGACAGTGCTGGAGCCCACTGCCATTGGCAAGCTGCGGGGCAATGACGCCGCCCGCCG
>JBCCAG010000574.1:0-3265 GCA_039814955.1 Cyanobacteria bacterium P01_A01_bin.135 | reverse complement strand
GGCTACGAGTTCTTCGAGATTCTCGATAAATCGGTGCTGGAAGAGGGGCCCTCCCCCGTCGAGGAATCGGTTCGCATCACCCTGCGCAAGCCCGATACCCAGAACTGGGGCTACGACGTGCCCATCCTGGGGGCCTCCACCACTAACCCCGCCGTGCTGGGAAGTCTGCGGCCCCACGAGCTGGTGGACTTCATCGCCACCCTGCACAACTTCCACAGCGGTCCCATTCAGCTGATCTACGACCTGGTATACGGCCACGCCGACAACCAGGCCATCCATTTAATCAGCCGTCAGTTTCTCAAGGGTCCGAACATGTACGGCCAGGACCTCAACCACCAGTTGCCCATGGTGCGAGCCCTGCTGCTGGAGATGCAGCGCCGCAAGAACGACAGCGGGGCCGACGGCATCCGCGTGGATGGGGGCCAAGACTTCCGGTTCTTTAACCCGCTGACAGGGCGGCTAGAGCAGGACGACGCCTACCTGCTAGCTATGAGCGACGTGGTGCAGGAGGTGGGCGGCTACCAGCGGCTGCTGTTCACCATCTTTGAAGACGGTCGTCCCTGGCCGGAGGAGGGCTGGGAGGAGAGCTCCACCTACCGGGACCTGGTGGAGCTGCGGCCCGAGTCTTACCAGTGGGGTCCGCTGATCTTCGCCCACAACACCCCGGCCCTGAAGGGCTTTTGGGACCTCAAGTGGCAGCGGGTGACTGAGGTAATGTTCCAGGGCGATCGCTGGATTACTGGCTGCGGCAACCACGACACTGTGCGGCGGGGCAACCAGATCGACACGCACCAGGCCATCAACTGGAACCTGGGCAAAACCCTGCCCGAGGTGCTGCACAACGCCTACGACAACCCCGCCACTCAGCTCTGGGTCTACGGCTTTAGCCCGGGATTGCCCATGGACTTTTTGAACGCCCTGATGCACAGCCCCTGGGGCTTTTTCCGCAACACTGATGAGCTGTATGGCGTCAAGGTGGCCTCCGAAGAGGTGGGCTTTCTGGACTGGCAAATTTCCTCTGAGTTCTACAACCGCCCCGACACCTTCACGCGCCTCAAGGCCTTTGGACTCACTGAGCTAGAGCCGCTGCGACAGTTTATGCGGGCGATCGCTGAGGCCATGGTGCAGACGGACTACGACCTGGAGAAGGTGGTGGCTATCTGCTGCAGTTGCCTGAGCGGCGATGGTGAAGCCTGCCCCATAGAAGGGCTGAGCGCTTTGGGAGCCAAGGAAAAAGCCGCCCTAGTGGAAGACCTGGATGTGGCCAAGCTCAAGGCGATCGCCATGGCCTTTATGGAAGATGGCCACGACGTCTGCCGGGTGTCGTACCACGTGGAGAAGCTACAATCCGAGCGCACCAGCCACAATCTGAAGCTGCGCCAGTACCGGCAGGCCAACCCCTGGCTCGCCAATAACCTCACCGCTAGCGATCGCTTCAACCGGATCACCGACGACGAGCGGACGATCTTCTATGGTCTGCGCACCCAACCGCTGCCGGCGGAAGCGGAGAGCGATTTTCCAGACCCAGCCATACCCAAGCGGATTGCCTTTGTCTGCCACATGGGCGGCGACCCGATGACCGTCACTCTAGGGGACTGGCTGCAGTTGGACTGGAGAGAATGGCAGATAGCCCTAGCCACGCCAGGGCTATCGGTGGGGGGTTCCGCGGACGAGCTGCGGGCCTTTGAGCTGCGAGATAGCCAAGGCCTGTTGCTGGAAACCCGGAGCTGACGCTGGGCAAGGCCCTGATCAGAGGCCCTAATCAAAGGCCCTGATCAGACAGTACGGCTAACTCAGCGCGGACCGCCCTGAAGGGCCGAAAGCCCTTGGCTCAATTAAGCGGGTCTGGCTCCCTGCCTCCGCCTCTGCCGGCGCATCCGCCAACTGTCGCCGCTGCCAGCCCCCCTGGTGATCCAACACCAGCAGTCCGTTGTGGAACCGCTGCAGGCTATCGCGATGGCCCACGCTAATCAGCGTCATGTCCTGCTCCCGCAGACAGCGGTAGAGCTCCGCCTCATTTGCCGCATCCAGGGCGCTAGTCGCCTCGTCCAAAATCGCGTAGCGTGGCTTGGCCAACAGCAGCCTGGCAAAGGCCAGCCGCTGCTGCTCCCCCAAAGACAGCACATGTACCCAGTCCAGCTCCACATCCCAACCCCCCACGCGCTCCGGCAAGTCCGCTAGGTTCACTTGACGCAGCACTGCCATCAGGTCTTCATCGCTAACCTGCCGGTGTTGGTGAGGGTAGAGCAGCTGGTGGCGCAGGGTACCCAGGGGCATATAGGGACGCTGAGGCAAAAACATCATCTCGCCCGTGGCCGGGGCCGCCACCGCGCCGCTGCCCTGGTTCCATAGCCCAGCGATCACTCGCAATAGAGAACTCTTACCGCAGCCGCTAGGTCCCATCACCAGCAGCGCCTCCCCTTGGGGAATCTCCACCGACAGCCCTGCCACCAGCGTCTTATCGGTATTGGGAATGTCGAGGGTGAGGTCTTCTAGGGCAATCGCCGTTCCTAGCTGCCGCTCGATCTGGGTGCCTGGGCCAGCTGGAGCCGCGGCCATTGCAGTTCTAAACCCATCCAGCCGGTCCACCCCGGCGGCAAAGGCACTTAGGGAGTCAAACTGGTCCACGATAATCGACAGGGCGCTGAGCACCTGGGCAAAGGCAAAGCTAGCCTGGGTGATGCCGCCAAAGTCTAGATCCCCGGCGAAGTAGCGGGGTGCCACCACCAGGGCCGGCACAATAATCACAAAGTAGCCATAGCCCCGAGTAAAAAAGTCCAGGTTGCGCTGCCAGCCAATCAGCAGGTTAAAGTTGCTCAGCGCCTGGCCCAGCCGCTGCCGCACTGTCACCAGTTCCTCTTCTTCACCTTGGTAGAAGGCGATGGACTCGGCATTGTCGCGCACATGCACCAGGCCGTAGCGAAAGTTGGCCTCCTGCTTGAGCTGGTTAAAATTCAGCCAAATTAGTCGGCGACCCAGTAGCACAGTTCCGGCAGTGCCTAGGGTGGCGTATACCAGTAGCACCCCCACCAGCACATGGGAGATGGACCAAAGAATGCCGGTGAAGGCGATTAGGGAAATTACAGAATCCAGCACTAGCAGCAGAAAGGTGAGGGAAGTGCGGGTAAAGGCGCGCACGTCTTCGCTGATCCGCTGGTCGGGGTTGTCGATCTCCGGGTTGTGGTCGATGTCGTAGTAGGCCCGGTTATTGAAATATCGCCTCAGCATCTGCTCCGTCAGCCACCGCCGCCAGTGCAGCCCTAGC
>JBCCAG010000568.1:0-3291 GCA_039814955.1 Cyanobacteria bacterium P01_A01_bin.135 | reverse complement strand
CTACGCCCCCGGGGGAGACGATACGCTCTCTAGGCTGGCGCGGGGCGAGCTTTCAGCGCAAGCGGCACGACCCATAGTTATTGAGGGCTACGCACCGCCACCGCCGGCGATTGACGAGGGAGATCGAGAAGACGGTGGCGCTACCGATGCGCCTGATGGAGTTGAAAAATCAGGTGTTGAAAAATCAGATACGGTGTCCGAGCCCGCGTCAAAAGCTTTCCCAAACAGCGCATCAACTGCCACGCCACCCATGGCCAAGCCACCGGCGAGCGGGATCATGGTGGCTCCTGAACCTAAGGCCCTGCCGGAGGTAGAGTCTCTGCCGCCAGGTTTGGTTGAAGAGACCTTGCCGGCAGTCACATCCTCGGTGGGGGGAGCGGACCCAGATCCAGGGCAAGCTCTAGAGCAGTCAGATCCAGCTCCCATTCCCTTACCCAAGAGCGATGCCCTACCAAGCGGATTGCTAATTGAGGAAACCTTGCCGGAGATAACGCCTGCCGCAGAGTCGAACCAGTCCTCTACGGAGGCGGATGCCCCGAAGCCATTACCCATGACTGAGTCCTTTCCCCCTGGCTTACTGGTAGAAGAGATGCTTCCAGAACTTGCTCCAGCGGCAGAGCCAGCCGAGTAGCTTGCGCCAAATCTCTACAGGCCAGATCTCCACAAACTAAAAGGATAGTCACCCCAGTTTCCCCAGAGGTGTGGCTATCCTTTGTTATTGAATTACCACCCGCAAATTGGCTTCATCCCATGGATTAGCGTAATTCAGAGCAGCTCGTAATATATTTTCACAATTCGACTCAAAATATAATCAGGGATTATACAAAATCAAAGAAGATTGAAAGTTGGGCTTATAGAGAGGTGCACAATTCCTGATATAGTTTTTCTAAATCAGCGATTTAGCAGCAGGCTTTTGAGGAAATTTATTCGTCGAAACGGCGTAGGTTATTCCGTCTTTGTGGATTAATCTCGTTTGCATCTGGGCCGCCTAAATTGGTTTGCAACTGTCATTTTGAAAGCAATGGCATGTAGATGTGTGTCGTCTGGCGTTATGCTTTTGGGCGGCCCATTTGTCTTGACAGTGTTTGTGTTGTAGCGCGTTGATTAATCTAATTCGAAGGGAGATAGAAGCGAGATATGTCTTATTCTCAATCGAGAACTCAGTCCAAATCGGGCTACGAGGCTGGCGTTAAGGACTATAAATTAACCTATTACACCCCGGACTATACGCCGAAGGATACCGATATCCTGGCGGCGTTTCGGGTAACGCCGCAGCCCGGTGTCCCCCCGGAAGAGGCTGGCGCAGCGGTTGCGGCAGAGTCCTCCACAGGTACCTGGACCACAGTGTGGACTGACCTATTGACCGACCTAGACCGCTACAAAGGTCGCTGCTACGACATTGAGCCCGTGCGCGGCGAAGATAACCAGTTCATCGCCTACATCGCCTATCCTCTGGACCTATTTGAGGAAGGCTCCGTTACCAACCTGCTCACTTCTATTGTGGGTAACGTGTTTGGCTTTAAGGCCCTAAAAGCGCTGCGCCTTGAAGACCTGCGCATCCCCGTGGCTTACCTCAAGACCTTCCAAGGTCCACCCCACGGAATCACCGTTGAGCGCGACAAAATTAACAAGTATGGTCGTCCCCTACTGGGCTGTACCATTAAGCCCAAGCTGGGTCTGTCGGCTAAGAACTACGGCCGAGCTGTGTATGAGTGTCTGCGCGGCGGTCTGGACTTCACCAAGGACGACGAGAACATCAACTCCCAGCCCTTCCAGCGCTGGCGCGATCGCTTCTTGTTTGTGGCGGACGCTATTCACAAGGCCCAGGCCGAGACCGGTGAGATCAAGGGCCACTACCTGAACGTCACTGCCTCCACCTGCGAAGAGATGTTCAAGCGGGCCGAGTTCGCCAAAGAGCTCGAAATGCCCATCATCATGCACGACTTCATCACCGCTGGCTTCACCGCCAACACAAGTCTTGCGCGCTGGTGCCGCGACAACGGTATGCTGCTGCATATCCACCGGGCCATGCACGCGGTAATCGACCGCCAGAAGAACCACGGCATGCACTTCCGCACCCTGGCTAAGTGTCTGCGGATGTCCGGCGGTGACCACATCCACACCGGAACGGTGGTGGGTAAGCTTGAGGGCGATCGCAACGTCACCATGGGCTTTGTGGACCTGCTGCGGGAGAACTACGTCGAGAAGGATCCCGAGCGCGGCATCTACTTCACCCAGGACTGGGCTTCCATGCCGGGCGTCATGGCGGTAGCCTCCGGTGGTATCCACGTGTGGCATATGCCCGCCCTAGTAGAAATCTTTGGCGACGACTCTGTGCTGCAGTTTGGTGGTGGCACCCTGGGTCACCCCTGGGGCAACGCGCCAGGTGCAACGGCTAACCGGGTGGCTCTGGAAGCTTGTGTCCAGGCCCGCAACGAAGGCCGCGACCTCAACCGCGAAGGCGGCGACATCATCCGCGAGGCGGCTAAGTGGAGCCCTGAGTTGGCCGTAGCCTGCGAGGTTTGGAAGGAGATCAAGTTCGAATTCGAGACTGTCGATACCGTCTGATTTATCGTTAAGGGAAGCGCTAAGCGCTTCCCTTAACGCACACCGGGCCACGTCCTCAATGGATTTGAAGCAGATTGCTAAAGACACTGCCAAGACGATCTCAAGCTACTTAACCTACCGCGCTGTCCGCATTGTTGTGGGTCAGCTGCGCGAAACCAATCCTCAGCTCTCCATGTGGCTCCACGGTTTCTCCTCCACCGGCAAGATCCAAGATGGGGAAGCCTATCTGCGGGAGCTGCTACAGGAGAATAAGGAATTGGCCTTTCGCATTATGACGGTACGCGCCCATTTGGCTGAGGAAATTACAGAGTTCCTGCCTGAAATGGTGTCCTCTGGGATTCAGCAGGCCAATATGGAACACCGCCGTCAGTACCTTGAGCGGATTACTCAGCTTGAGACCGGCGATCGCAGCGAAACGGGTTTAGAGCAAATCGATGGCATGGCTTCTGCGCCAGATCCAAGTGTCGGTCCCGACGGTGAAGACGAGCCTCACCAATGATCTATTTCGTTCAGTTCAACATACATCAATTGCCATGAAGACATTACCTAAAGAGCGCCGCTACGAAACCCTGTCCTATCTGCCGCCGCTCACCGATCAGCAGATTGCCAAACAGATTCAGTACATCATTGAGCAGGGCTTCATTCCCGCCATTGAGTTCAACGAAACTGCAGAGCCCACCGAAACCTACTGGACCATGTGGAAGCTGCCCCTATTCGGCGCGG
>JBCCAG010000891.1:0-1797 GCA_039814955.1 Cyanobacteria bacterium P01_A01_bin.135 | reverse complement strand
GGATCTGCAGAACACTATCGAAGAGCAGCGCCAGCAGCTTGCCCAGCTCCGCGCCTCCACTGAGAAAATGGCCTCTCTGCAGCGAGAGCTATCAGAAGCAAAAGACTACATTCGCCGCCTCAGCCAGCACTCACCTGGCCCTAGCCGTTCGTCTGCCCCACCGCCCCGCCGCACGGCCCATCCGGCGGCAGTAGTGCCCCATCCAGCCCGCAGGGAGCAGCCACCCAAGCCCGTAGGCCTGCCTCGCATGTCGACAGAGGCGATCGCCCCGCCACGGTCAAAGCCGCTGCCCTTATCCGGTGCCCTGCCGCAGCGACCCAAAGCTACCCCTAAAAAGTCCAGCCTGCAGCCGGGCCGCCGCGCCAGCGCCCCTCAGCGCCCCGGCCTACCCCCAGAGTCGCAGCCGGTGCAGCCTATGGAGCCCCAGCAGAAGCTATCCAATGCTGATATTGGTTGGTTTGATTGAGCGGCGTCTAGATTGACCAATGGCCTAACTAGCGGCTGACCACTGACAAATCCCCCAGCACTACAGACGGCGTATAGCAAGGACCATTCCACTGCGCATCGTCCCCCACCTCCACCTGCTTTAAGGCCCGATACACGTTGCCCGACACCATCGTATTTTTAAGCCGCCCGATGATTTGGCCGTTTTCTACTCGGTAACCCAAATCGACGTTGATGGAGAAATTGCCCGAAATACTGCTGTCCTCCCCCAGCATTTGATCGACCACGATGCCCCGGTCCAGCTGCTTGATCAGGGCTGCCAGGGAGCGATCGCCCGGTTCTACCAAAAAGTTGAACATCCCCGGTCTGGGGTAGCTGCCCAAATCGGGGCGGAATCCATTCCCGGTTGTCCCGCTGCCCAGTCGATTGCCTACGGTGCGGTCAGTGTAGAACAGCTGCAATTCGCCTCGGTCAATAAAGGTAATTTGGCGGGTTGGCATACCCTCATCGTCAAACGGACAGCTAAACGGGCCAGCTTGAGGCTGCTGGGAGAGGGTCAGATGATGGCTCAGCACCTGCTCACCTACCAGGTCGCTCCAAGGGGAGGAGCGCTCAAGCACCCGTCTGCCGTCTAAAGCTAGCTGCACCGTCCCCCACAGCATATCGGCAGCCTTAGAGGTAAACAGAACGGGAAGACGACCCTGGAGGGTTGGGGCGCTGTCCCTAGCCCAGTGCAACCGCTGCAGTATTTGGCCAGCCAGTTGGGTGGGGGAGAGCAGATCTCGCCGGGTCTGACCATCGGAGACATTGAGAAAATCGCCGTCGCGAATCCGTTCAGCGCTCAGGTAGCTACTCAGGGTAGTGTCAGTGTAGCGGTAGTCCAGTCCTTTTGAGTTGAGCAGTCGGGTGGTCTCAGCCTCGCAGGTCCATTCGGCATAGCAGAGCACATCGGGGTAGCAGTCGCGGACATGGGCGATCGCCTCCTTACCCCATTGGGTCAGGGTTGGAATCGAAACCGCATGGCCCACGTCCGAGTAAGATACCGGCTTGGGCGAGGCGAGCTCGACGGCCTCGGGCAGGGTCATTTGGCTAATGGCGGCGGCGCGCTCCACGAGGGCTTGGGGATCAACCGGACCGTGGGCCACCGCCAAACCGGGCCGACCGCCGCGCCATAGCCGCAGGGCAATAGCCTCCGTCTGCGATCGCTCGATACGCTTGACGCGGTTGGCGTCAAAGAAGACGGGGTTGGTATCGGTGAGGGCTTGATAAACTTCTGCGGCATCGGCCCCGGCAGCTTTGGCAAGCTCTAGTACCTGCTCAGATAAAACATCTGGCTTTTGGCGATCGAACACG
>JBCCAG010000076.1:0-10204 GCA_039814955.1 Cyanobacteria bacterium P01_A01_bin.135 | reverse complement strand
ATCCTCCGGCAGCGATCGCAGTTTGGATAGGGAATCTACCATTTGGGCAGGTGTTCCCTCAAACAGTCGCCCGCAGCCGCCGGCAAACAAGGTGTCGCCGCAGAACAGGTGACCCTCGCGGCTTTCGGTGCCAGCGGGGGGGAAGTAGTAGGCGATGTGGGCCTTGGTATGGCCCGGAACAAAGTAAACCTGCGCCGAGCGCCCCGCAAAGGATACCCGATCGCCATCGGCAAGGTATACCTGCTGCCCCGGAATACGCCCGCGATCACGGGCGCTACCATACACCACCGCCGCCGGATACTGCTTGAGCAGCGCGATATTGCCGCCCACGTGGTCCCCGTGGTGGTGGGTATTGAAGATGGCCACTAGCTGAGCGTTGAGAGACCGGAGCGCCAACAGCACCGGTGCGGCCTCAGCGGGGTCAACCACCGCCGCGATCGCCTGCTGCGGGTCGTGGAGGAGAAAGATGTAGTTGTCGGATAGTGCGGGAAGGCGGTAAATTTCCACAGGGCTGTCGCTCCAAATTGAGCTTTATGGAGACTTTAACCGAGGCTCACGCCAGCTTTGTTAAAGATAGACTAAGGTCGTCAATAATAAGGGGGCGTTCTGCTTGGGCCACTTTAGTCCATCAGAAGCCCTTTTATTATATGTACGCATATTGATGAGTCTGTATTTTTGATTTCGCCCGTGAAAGGCTCTCCAGCGTCTAATTAAAGATGCAAAGGTGCTTTGAGCGGCTTGAGATATATCTTCAACCCTATTTGCGTCCAACGGCTGCGATGCGTTAGTTCAACGCTACCTCACCGCTGGTGTTGGCCGAGCCGTCGTCTGAATGGGCGGTTATAAAAAATGATGGCAAAAAAGCCCCAGCCGGAAAGAGAGGACGCTTCACTGGCCCTGTATGCCCAAATTGAAACTACTGGGACAATTAGCCGTCAAGACTACTTTCGGCTGATCACGCTGCTTCTCGCTAACCAGGTCACGGTGCCTGGCGAGGTGGTGCAGATCAACGCCATTTTTGACCATGTCAGACTTGGCCATTTACAAGTGGTTGACTGAGGGCGCTGCGGGGAGACCTGCTGGTGATCTATCTCGAGCTCAATACCTCAAGCTCGATACGGCGCAATTTACCAATAAGCCCAGCATAGTTTCGATCCAATTAAAGTCTAGCTCAGGAGGCTTCAATGGCAGATAAAGCAAAGATTCTCGTGACAGGTGGAGCCGGCTATATTGGCTCTCACGCCGTGATGGCCCTGCAGCAAGCGGGGTATGACGTGATCATTTTAGACAATTTAGTCTACGGGCACGAGGAGGTGGCAACCACGATCCTCAAGGCCAAGCTGATTGTGGGGGACACCAACAATCGGCCTCTGCTAGACCAGCTGTTCGCTGAGCACGACATCGCGGCGGTAATGCACTTTGCGGCCTATGCCTATGTAGGTGAATCCGTCAGTGACCCGGCTAAGTATTACCGCAATAACGTGACGGGTACCCTGACGCTACTGGAAGCCATGGTGGCGGCGGGGGTCAAGCGATTTGTCTTCTCTTCTACCTGCGCCACCTATGGTATACCCAAATCAATCCCCATCGTTGAGGACCACCCCCAGGACCCTATCAATCCCTACGGCATGACCAAGCTGATGGTGGAGCGGATTCTGGCCGACTTTGACCGGGCCTATGGCCTAGCTTCGGTGTGCTTCCGCTACTTCAACGCCGCTGGCGCTGACCCAGCAGGGCGGCTGGGAGAGGACCACGTCCCGGAAACCCATCTGATTCCCCTGGTGCTACAGACGGCCCTCGGCAAGCGGGAGGTCATCTCTATTTTTGGTACCGACTACCCCACCCCCGACGGCAGCTGCGTGCGGGACTATATCCACGTGTGTGATCTAGCGGACGCCCACATTCTGGGGCTGGAGTACCTGCTGGCGGGTAATAGCAGCAGCGCCTTCAATCTCGGTAACGGCAGCGGCTTCTCAGTGCGGGAGGTAATCGAAGCCTCGCGGCGGATCACAGGGGAGCCCATCAAAGCGGTGGAGTGCGATCGCCGACCAGGGGACCCGCCCAAGCTGGTGGGCAGCGCCGACAAGGCCCGGAGTATTCTGGGCTGGAAACCGCAGTATCCCGACATCGACGACATCATTGCCCATGCGTGGCAGTGGCATCAGCGCCGCCACGGCTAAGCTACTTCGTCGTGATGTAGGGGCGCCGCGTCCTATGGGGAGAGGGGACAATTAGGCAGCGCAGTGAAAACTGGTTCACGCCCAGCTAGCCCGTTTCGTTAGCCATGCTACAACTCAAGGAAGGTTGAACTTTCAGCTCTACTGAGGCTCTGGGAGGAATGCGGCGATCGCCGTAGGCCGGACAGAAAATCTGATAGAGTCATCGGAGGTAAACCCCATCACCTCATTGCAACAACGCAGTTAATATAGCTATGACTCTAAGCGCTAAGCCCCTTAAACCCGTTATGCGCCGTGCGCTCGCAGTGGTAGCAGCAGCAAGCTGCCTTGCGAGTTGGGCTACGGTCACTGTTGCTCAGGGCAGCCTGCCTGGACTGACCATCTTCAGCGGTGTTGACCGCGAGTACGAGCTGGGTTTCCGGTTGGACAACGGAGGGCGGATCAACCGATTTGACCGCTATCACCTGCGCATTCCCGCGGAAAAGCTAGAAACGGCGGGGGGAATGTTTGTGGTGACCTACCCCGACACCTATGAAGGGCAAATTGACCCCGAGGAAATTGAAATTCGCGTCAGCGGGGATGCAGTCCCCCTAGAAGAGATTACCTGGAACGAAGAGGATCGGTTTGTAGAGCTAATTCCCCTAGAGCCGATTCCCGCCCTTAGCCGGGTTGAAATCGTGTTCTCCAACGTCCGCAACCCCCGCCGTACCGGCACCCACTACTTCAATGCCCTGGTGCGGGCTCCGGGAGATGTCATTCCGCCTCAGTATGTGGGCACCTGGATTTTGAGCTTTGGTCGTCAAACCGACTAGCGATCGCCATCTACCGGCAGCGGGGTGGCTGCCCTTAGTTTTGTGAGGCAGAGCCTTACACCCTTGCGAGAAATAGCTTTGTCTCACGAGTGGCTTTGCTTTATAATGGTAGACCGCTGTATTTTCTTTGCCCTGGGAGGACCCTACGATGACGAAGCGTACACTTGGCGGTACGAGCCGCAAGCGCAAGCGGGTATCTGGATTTCGCGTCCGGATGCGCACCCACAACGGACGCCGCGTGATTGCCTCCCGCCGCAAGAAAGGGCGGGCGCGTCTATCGGTTTCTTAGGGATTGGGCGATCGCTCGCTGAGAGACGCTAAAGCGCTGGTTTAACCGGGCTCACTAGCGATGTCTCTAGCTTCCCGCTACCGGCTCAAACGCCGTCAAGACTTTGGTCAACTCTATCGCCGGGGAAAACGTATTTCGGCGAAGTATTTTACTGTCCGGGTTTTAGCCGTTGATCATCTGCAGGGAAGCCCTAACAAAGACTGTCCTAAAGAGGATTGGCCTAGCAAAGTTGGTGTTGCCGTCAGCCTCAAAGTGAGCAAGCGAGCTGTGGTGCGCAACCGTATCCGGCGGCAGGTAAAGGCAGCGATGCGGCAGCTAACCCCCCGACTAACAGATGGCTGGCTAATTTTAATCACGGCTCGCGCTCCAGCGGTAGAGTGCGATTACTGGCAGTTTCTGAGAGAATTAGAAGAGTTATTGACGCGCGCAAAGGTGATTCATGGGCATTCGGGAAGAGGTGTACTTTGAGGGAGGTCCTCACGTCGGGGATCTGATTATCAACGTTTTACTGGGGTTTACGGTCATCTGCTTGCCGCTGACGGTGGGGGCTATTGTCCGGGCCATCTGGCTCCGCTACCGGGTCACCGACCGCCGGATATCCGTCACTGGCGGCTGGATGGGGCGCGATCGCTCTGACATCATTTACTCCGAAGTCTCCCGCATTGTCACCGTGCCCCGTGGCCTGGGCGGCTGGGGCGATATGGTAATCACCCTTAAAGACGGCAGCCGCCTAGAGCTGCGGGCTGTTCCGAAGTTTCGCGACCTGTACGACTACATCAACGACAAGCTGAGCGATCGCGCCAAGAATGCTAGCGGTGCAGCTAGCGAGGTGAATCGCTAAGGCTACTGCCAGATTATCTGTTTAGAAGGGATAAGCGGGCTTCAGCCCCGCCAGCGCCTCTGCAGATGCTGTCTCAGTTTGGTTTGACGCGATGCGCGGGAGTCGCTTGCCAAGGCTCGCTGTCTCGATGACCGGAGCAGACGCACAGACATGGAATTGGCGGATCAACTGCCTGAATCGGTTTGTCATGAATTAGACTAGGAGCAGCCGGCCATCTCCCACGGGCAGGTGGGTACCCGTTAACTACAAAGTAAAGCGCATGGATTTTGGTATTGGATTTCTCTCGAACAACATCATGTTGCCAATCCTGGATTTTTTCTACGGGGTTGTGCCGAGCTATGGCTTAGCGATTGTTGCTCTAACGCTGGTGATCCGCTTTGCGCTTTATCCCCTCAGCGCTGGCTCAATCCGCAATATGCGGCGCATGAAAGTAGCAAACCCAGTCATGCAGAAGCGGGTTAAGGAAGTCCAGAGCAAGTACAAGGACGACCCGGCAAAGCAGCAAGAGGAGATGTCGGCAGTCTACAAAGAGTTTGGAAACCCCCTGGCTGGGTGTTTCCCCGTCCTGCTGCAGATGCCTATCCTGTTTGCCCTGTTTGCCACCCTGCGAGGGTCGCCGTTTGCCGATATTGACTACTCCGTCAATTTAGACATTCTGCCTCAGGCTCAGATAGAGCAAATTCAACCTAGAGCCTTTGTCTCTAAACCTAAAAACATTTATATTACCGACGGTGTGCACGTACCGCTGATGGCGGTATTGCCAGGGGGTAATCAGCTTGCAGTGGGGGAGAAGACCCGCTTAGATTTTAAGACTCAGGATGGAACTACACTAAGTCAGCTCGTTGATCAATATCCCGAGTCTGATCTGAAGCCCGAATGGACCATCACCTCCGGGGAGGAGTTGGTTCGCGTCAACCCTGACGGAACCTTAGAGGCCCTAGCTCCCGGCAGCGTCACCCTTCAGGGCGAAGTGCCAGGACTGGCGGCAAACAAGGGTTTTCTGTTCATTGAAGCCCTGGGCCGGGTTGGCGCCTTTGGGGAAAACGGCAAGATTAATTGGGATATCCTGGGGATGATCCTGTTTTTTGGGTTGAGCCTGTACGTTAACCAGCTGCTATCCGGTAGCGGCAACTCCGGCAACCCTCAGCAAGATACGGTTAGCAAGATTACGCCGGTCTTGTTTTCTGGGATGTTCCTCTTTTTCCCGCTGCCTGCTGGCGTGCTGATGTATATGGTCATCGCCAACATCTTCCAAACAGCGCAGACCTTCATCCTCTCCAAGGAGCCGCTGCCGGAAAACCTGCAGAAAATTGTGGATGCCAGCGAGGCGGCGGACAACCGCGAGGCGCTTCCCTTTGAGCCAGGTGCGCCAAAGAAGGAGGAGAAGGAAGCTTCTGCAAAGCCAGAGCGCAAAGCTAAGCGCAAGACTACAAAGAAAAAATCAAAGTCGACTCAGGCTAAAGCGTCACCGTCTAAGTCGGCGCAGTCTAAGACGGCACAGAAGTAATCCGCATCCTTCGTGATCTTTGGGTGGTAAGGTGCTATGGCAGAGGAAACCATAACGGAACAGGTACACCAAGGGCAGCAGTGGCTGGAGCGCTTACTCGATTTAGCGGGTATGCCAGCTCCGGTGCAGGTGGACACCTCCCGCTTGGAGACTGAGGGAAGCTGTTGGCTGATTATAGGGCGTGAGGAGCTCTCTGATACTCAGGTAGAGAATCTGCTGGGCAACCGGGGACATGCCCTAGATGCAATTCAGTACCTCGCCAACACCACGCTCAACATGGGAGGCACCCCTGATACCCAGTGTGCCTACACGATTGAATTAGACGGCTACCGCGCCCGCCGACAGGTGGAGCTAGAGGCCATAGCCCAGGCTGCAGTAGATGAGGTGCGCAGTAGTGGTGAAGAGCATGAAATTCGCGATCTGTCGTCAGCGGAGCGGCGGCAGGTGCACACCATGGTTAAAGCCTACGACGATGTGACAACGGAAAGCAGGGGGCGGGAGCCGGACCGGCGACTCGTCGTGAAGCTGAAGTCGTCGGAGGAGCAGTAATGGATTCGATCTATATTCCCAGCCTGCTCAAGGCAACGAACAAAACCGAGCAGTTGGATTTCAAAGAGCGGCTGCCCCACCTAGAGACCCTTACCCCCGTTCAGGGGCAGGTGCGGGTCACCCACGGCGGCAACTTTTTAGAGGTGGAGGGCCGTGCGGAGGCCATCGTCACTCTTGCCTGCGATCGCTGCTTGAAGCAGTACAACCACCGCTTAACCGCAAATGCCTCTGAAATTATTTGGCTAGAGAACCCCGCCAACCTGCCGGAGCCGGAGCGGGAGGTGGAGCTGTCGGTGGATGAGCTGGTGGAAACTTTGTCCCCCATGGGCCGCTTTCACCCTGGCGAGTGGATTTACGAGCAGCTCTGTCTGGCGCTGCCCCAGCGAAAGCTATGCGACGCCGACTGCCCCGGTATCGATTGGGCTACTAACGCCAGCAATCCAATTGACAGCCGCTGGGCTTCTTTAGAACAGCTCAAGAATTCGCTCAACTAGAGAGAGTTTGGTGGGTGAATCATGAGTTTTCAAGATGACTTTGAGCTGCTGCTGCGGGCTCGCTACCCGGTACTCTACCTGCCAACCTTAGAAGAAGCGCGGGTGGAGGAGACCATTGGCGCTGTAGCGGAGCGCACCAAGCGCGGCGTCTATACCTGGGACTTTGTGGATGGGTATCAGGGCAACCCCACCGACGAGGGGTTTGGGCGACGCAACCCCTTGCAGGCATTGGAGCTGGTGGAAAAGCTGCCCGCTTCTGCCGCCGGCGTCTTCGTCCTGCGGGACTTCCACCGATTTTTAGAGGATGTGGCGATCGCCCGCAAGCTGCGCAACTTGGCGCGGCGGCTAAAGTCCCAGCCGAAAAATCTGGTGATTCTAGCACCCCACATTCAGATCCCGGCAGAGCTCGCGGACCTAATTACGGTCCTAGAATTTCCCCTGCCTAGCCTGGCTGACATCCGTCAAACCCTCACCCAACTGCTGCAGGGCGTTCCCAGCACCCTCAAGCCTCAAGACATCGATGAGCTGGTGCGCTCCTGCCAGGGCCTGTCCATGGAGCGGATTCGTCGCATTATCGCCCGCGCCATCGCCACCCATGGCGAGCTGCGCCCCGAAGATGTGGCCTTAGTGCTGGAGGAAAAGCGCCAGACCATCCAGCAAACCCAAATCCTTGACTTCTACCCCACCGAGAGCCGCATCTCTGACATTGGTGGGCTAGACAACCTGAAAGCCTGGCTGCTGAGGCGCGGCAGCGCCTTTTCCGAGCGGGCCCGGCAGTACGGCCTGCCCCATCCCCGAGGGCTGCTGCTGGTGGGCATTCAGGGCACCGGTAAGTCCTTGACGGCCAAGGCGATCGCCCATCATTGGCACCTGCCGCTGCTGCGGCTGGACGTGGGACGGCTGTTTGCCGGTTTGGTGGGGGAATCGGAGCAGCGCACCCGGCAGATGATTCAGCTTTCTGAGGCCATGGCCCCTTGCATTCTGTGGATTGACGAGATCGACAAAGCCTTTGCCGGTGCCGATGGCCGAGGGGACTCTGGCACAACGGGCCGGGTATTCAGCA
Source organism: Cyanobacteria bacterium P01_A01_bin.135 (assembly GCA_039814955.1). Taxonomy (GTDB): domain Bacteria; phylum Cyanobacteriota; class Cyanobacteriia; order CAKZMO01; family CAKZMO01; genus JBCCAG01. The sequence continues at coordinate 2,472 of JBCCAG010000076.1, read as the reverse complement.
CCTTCATCACCTGGCTCTCGGAGAAGACCTCCCCAGTATTTGTTGTGGCCACCGCCAACAATATTCAGGCCCTGCCGCCGGAGATGCTGCGGCGGGGGCGCTTCGATGAGATTTTCTTCATCGGTCTGCCGAGCCAAGAAGAGCGCACCGCCATCTTCAAGGTGCATCTATCGCGGCTGCGGCCCCACAACCTGAAAAGCTACGACATGGAGCGGCTGGCCTACGAAACGCCGGATTTTTCTGGCGCTGAGATTGAGCAGATCATCATCGAGGCTATGCATACCGGCTTCAGCCAAGACCGGGACTTCACCACAGAAGATATTTTAGAAGCGGCAAGCCAAATTGTACCCCTGGCCCGCACAGCCCAAGAGCAAATTCAGGCCCTGCAGAATTGGGCGGCATCGGGTCGGGCCCGGCTGGCCTCTCGGCTGTCGTTTACGCCCCAGTTACCAGATTAAAGCTAGGACTGCTCACCATCTGTCACCCTATGGCCCTATCTCCCGCCAAGTTTCTCATTGCCCTGGTCGCCGTCGCCCTTTGCCAGGGGTGTCTCCCCGCTGCCGCCGCTCCCGCCATTCCTACCCTCACTTGGGGCGACACCGCCGCCCCCTACGAGAACCGGACCGGCCAGGACGTTACTTTGTACTGTCCCGCCCCCGGCACCGCCGCCCCTACCTGGGGCAGCGACACCTACAGCAGCACCTCCTCAGTCTGTACCGCTGCCGTCCACGCTGGGCTAATTACCCTGGAAGAAGGGGGGGCGATCGCCATTCGTATCTTGCGGTCAGAAGCCGTCACCGGCAGCGATCGCAACGGCATCGCCACGGGTAGTCTGGCCGCCACCGCTGTCCGCTTCACCTTCACCAACCCCCGGGACTTTGTGGCGGATGTGCTGCCCACTGCCTATGGTGACCTGCCCTTACACCCCATCCCCTGGGCGGCGACAGCGGCTCCCAACTGGCGACAGCCCTCCCCCATTGAGGCCTACTACTGCCCCACTGGTGAAGCGCAGCCTGTGTGGGGCAGCGGCCCCTACAGCCAAGACTCTTCGCTGTGCACCGCCGCTGTTCACGCGGGGCAAATTACCCGAGAAGGTGGTCCTATCGTCGTAGAACGGCTGTCCGGCCAGGGCTTTTATTCTGGTTCAACGGCAAATGGAGTGCAGACAGGTGAGCGGGTAGGGAGTGAGGGCAGCTTTCGCCTGCTAGCGCCTTAAACGCCGCCATAGCACGCTGTAGCCTCTATCGCAGGCTGCTCTTGGTTCATCAGCCAGGCCCACATTTGGTCCCCATACGAAAAATGCCACCACTCCTGCTGATGGCGGCGGAATCCAGCATCAGCCATAGCGGCATTGAGCAACTGGCGGCGGTAGTGAAAGGCTTGCTCCTCCGGAGTACGGCCAGCAGCAAAGTGCTTAGGAAATGAGCGGGGAGAGATTTCGTCAATGGGAGACCCCATGTCTACGGGCTGGCCAGTCTCATCAGCCAACGTCAAATCCACCGCTGCGCCTGTGCTGTGGGGGGGCGGCATCGAGGCCTTTTTGCTGGGGGGGGCCCAAAACTGGTAAACCTGCTGCCAAACCTGCTGGGTCTGCTGGGGGGTAAGGGCATCGCGCTCAAGCCCTTGAGCACTGAGCTGCTCAGCAAAAGTGGCGTCTACCATAAACTGCTGCACCGCGACGGGGCGGTAGGCATCGAACAGGCACAGCTGCCAGTCAGACTGCTCTTGCTGGAGGGCTACCTGGGCTTGTAGCAGCCTCTCTACCACCCCCTCACGTAGGTAGTAGGGCGATCGCGTGCCGTAAGGGGCGCCCCGCTCGGCGTAGGGGTGGGGAGAGATGACGCAGAAGCGCTCTAGCGGGATGGGAACTAGAGGCTCACCGCACTCTTGAATTGGGATGTGAGAGTAGGGCTTAATTCTGGTGTCCCTCCGTTGAAAGGAGCCGCTGAAAGGGGCTAGGCAGCCTGGTTCACCACCACCTGCTCGTCCTGCAGCAGGGCGAGCAGGTCTAAAATAGCGATGGTTTGGCCATTGTATCGCGCTGTTCCAATGGTGTAGGGAGACCGGAGCGAAAGGTCTGCTGATACGACGGTGATATCGCTTAGGCTGACCAAAAACATCGCGTCGTGAATTGTACTGACGACAATGCCGACAGCCAGCTCACCGCACTCGGCAACAATTGCCCTAGGCGAGCTAGGTAACTCGCTGGGCGGGAGCTTCAGGGCTTTGCGAATGTCAACAACAGTCAGGATCTCCCCCCGGAAATTAATGTTGCCCACAATGTGGGGCGGGCAGCAGGGGACGGGAACCGCATCGCGGACGGTGATGAACTCCCGAATCGTTTCGGAATCGATGCCGAACAGTTGGCCCTCAATAGAAACAACGGCTAGCGTCCTCACCTCATCCGCCGGCTGCTCCTCTACCGGCGATCGCCTCAGCTCGTCCGCTCGCTCCCGAAAGGTGGCTCGCTCT
>JBCCAG010000369.1:0-4581 GCA_039814955.1 Cyanobacteria bacterium P01_A01_bin.135 | reverse complement strand
TAGGGTAATGATGGCCGGAAGCGGCGAGAAGTTCCCCGACGAGGACAGCCTTCGCGGAATCTATTTGCTGGGTGAAACTACGGTGAATAGCGGCCTCGTCGCCGCTGTGGTGCAGAAAAGTGCGGCTAGAATTTGACCCAGTACGACCCAGCGTTTCTCAAGCGCGGGAAGTCCGGGTTTAGTCACTCACGTCAAGCGCCATGCTCTCTCTTCAACCATCAAGCTGCTTTCGGGTTGCCCTACGGCCCGATCTCTCCTCCTCTGACCTAGCGCTGATTCGAGCGGCGATCGCCGTTTTGGATTTGAATGGGGCCAGCATGACCACTAGCGCCTCGGTCCAAACAAGTTGGGATGCCGGCTTTCGGACCATGGGCTATGCCCACTACGACCAGGCCCTGGCGATGCAGGAGCTGCGGCTGCTGTTTGAGGGGCAGTGGCGCAACGGGCTGCTGCCCCACTTAGTCTTCCACCATCGGCGTCCTGGTCCAAGCGGGATACCCGGGCCGCTGGTGTGGCAAGCCGAGCGATCGCCCTTTGCCCCGCCGCTACCCACGTCGGGTATTGTTCAGCCCCCCCTCCACGCAACCGCCGCCTGGCACCTCTATTGCCACGCAACAGACCGCGCCGCCGCCCGGGCCTTCTTAGTCGAGCTATTTCCGCAGCTGATAGCCTGGCACCACTACCTCTACCGCGAGCGCGACATTGACCAAAATGGCCTGGTCTACATCCGCCACCCCTGGGAGTCAGGGCAAGAAAATTCCCCCCTGTGGGATGGGGCCATGCAGCGCATCTGCGTCACTCCGGACCATATGCAGCGCTACCAGCCCGCTGACCTGAGCTACCTCCATCACCGGCACCCCAGCGAGAGCGACCACAATAAGGGGATTTATCTGGTTACCCAGGCCCGCCGCCACGACTACGACGAAGCGACGATTCGCGCCGAAGCCCCTTTTCTAGTGCAAGACGTACTGTTTAATGCCCTGCTGGTGCGGGCCAACCGCGATCTGGCGGCGATCGCCCGGCTGCTGAAGTTTGACCCCACCCCGTTTGAGCGCTGGGCGGAGCAGACCGCGATCGCCATGAACGAGGTTTTATGGTGCCCTGAGGCCGGTCAGTATCAGAGCTACGACCTGGTGGGCCATAACCCTATCGCGGCTACTGTTGCCGCTAACTTTGCCCCCCTATACGGGCAGGTCCCCAGCCCGTTTCAGGCTTACCAACTCGTGCAACAGCTAGCTACCCCTGCTTTTCGGGCGGCGGTAGTTGGCACCTGCGGTGTTCCCACCTGTAGTCGCGAGGCGCAGACATTTGACGGCCACCAGCCCTGGCGCGGCGCGATTTGGCTCAATTTGAACTGGATGCTGTATCAAGGACTCACCTGCTACGGCTATAGCACGGAGGCTACCCAGCTTCGGCAGGCCTCCCTGATTTTGGCGAAGCAAGGTGGCCTGTACGAATCCTTCCACCCCGACACCGGCAAGGGCGTCGGCACCAACAATTCCGCTGGTGCCGCGGCCCTAATGCTCAATCTGCTGCTCGACGCCTAATCCCAGGCAGGATCTGTAAATTGTTGCGAAATTAACCAAACCTTCACCTTGGTATGGGAAACTGCCGTGGGTCGCTGCTTGGTATTGAATGTAACCGCTACTCGCGGCTGCGCAATTGTATCCAGCCAGCAGCGCCTCGCACGGTTGACGTGCATGACGGCAAACTTTGGGTGAAAACGTCCTATGGCAATTGAGCTAAATCTAATTGGCAGATTTGAAACCGGCATCTTCGACGAAAGCGCCACCGAAATCTCCACCTATGATCCAGCAACTCAGTCCCTGCTGCAGATCAACGGCGACACTAACGCGGTTGATATTCTCAGCCTAGCGGACCCGACAACCCCGACCCTGACCACTAGCCTAGATCTGGAGTCTTTCGGCATTGCGGGCAGTCCCACCAGCGTTGCTGTGCTGGATGGAGTGGCGGCGGTTTCGGTGGCCAACGATAATGACGCCCTGCCCGGCTCAGTTGTGTTTGTGGATATCAATGCCCCGGTTCCCGCTCCCGTGGCGGTGACGGTGGGCGTACTGCCTGATTCACTGGCCTTTACCCCTGATGGCAGCGCTGTCGTAGTGGCCAATGAGGGTGAGCCCGTCGGCGATGACAACGATGACTTGGTGGTAGACCCCGAAGCCTCCATCAGCGTCATTGATCTGTCGGGGGGCGTGGCCGCACTGACCCAGGCCGATGTGTCTACCGCCACCTTCGATGCCTTCAACGGCCAAGAAGACGCCTTGCGGGCCCAGGGCATCCGCATTTTCCCCGGTAACACCGCTGCCCAGGATCTAGAGCCGGAATTTGTCACGATCTCTCCCGATGGGACGACAGCGGCGGTGACCATCCAGGAAAACAACGCCGTCGCCTTTGTAGACATCGCCACGGCGACAGTTACCAGCTTGGTGAGTCTGGGCACCTCCAGCTCCCCCTTTGACGCCAGCAACGAAGACAGCGGCATCGAAATTCGCGATCGCCCCGCCCAGCGATTCCTACAAGCCGACGGCATTGCCGCCTTTGAGGTCAATGGAGAGACCTTCTACATCACCGCCAACGAGGGCGATGGCCGCGACGCCATCAACCAAATCGTGGACTTTGAGCGCCTGGCGGATGTGGAGCTGGATCCAACGGCCTTCCCCAATGCCGAGGCGCTGCAGCAGGAGGCCAACCTGGGGCGGCTAGAAGTGTCGATCGTAGATGGCGACACCGACGGTGACGGCGACCTGGATCAGATTTTTGCCCTGGGCGGCCGCTCCTTTGCAATTTTGGATGCCGACGGCAACCGGGTGTTCGAGAGTGGCTCCGCTTTAGAAGAAATTACAGCAGAGGCCTTCCCCGACAACTTCAACTCCGACAACGACGCCAATACCTTCGACAGCCGCAGCGATGACGGTGGCCCAGAGCCCGAGGGCGTCGCCGTTGGGGTGGTAGACGGCGTCACCTACGGTTTTGTTGGCCTAGAGCGCATCGGCGGCGTGGTGGTCTACGACCTCAGCGACCCTACGGCCCCTAGCTTCGTGCAGTACATCAACAACCGCGACTTCACCGTCGAGTTCAACGAAGACGAAGAGGGTGACCCTGACCCCACGGCGGAGCAGCTAGCAGCGGTGGGCGATCTGGGACCTGAGGGACTCACCTTTATCTCCGCCGCTGATAGCCCTAATGGCGAACCGCTGTTGGTGGTCACTAATGAGGTGAGTGGGTCGACCTCTATCTTCCAAGTTGACCTGAGTGATGATGGTACTGATGGGCCAGATCCCATCGGCGGGGACATCTCTGGGACGTCTGGTGGGGACACCCTGGTTGGAACTGCGGCTAGCGAGACGATCAATGGACTGGGCGGCCGCGACTTCATCTTTGGAGGCGCGGGCGGCGACGTGCTCAGCGGCGGTCAGGGAATTGACTTCATCATCGGTGGCGCTGGGAACGATTTTGTCATCGGCAACGGCAACGCCGACACCCTTAACGGCAGCTTGGGTAACGACACCATTCTCGGCGGACTGGGAGCCGATACCCTCAACGGCGCTGGGGACGACGACCGGCTAGAGGGCGGGGCCAAGGCGGACACCCTCAACGGTGGCCGCGGCGACGACCTCCTCTTTGGTGACGAGGGTCGCGATCGCCTCAACGCAGGGGCAGGCGACGACATCCTGTTTGGCGGGGCGTCGGCAGACGTCCTGTTTGGGGCGGGTGGCGCAGACATCTTCGTCCTGGAGGAGCTTGGCGGACTAGACACGATTCTGGACTACCGCGACGGTGAAGATAAGCTGGGTCTTCTGAATGGGGTTGAGTTTGAGGACTTGACTATCCGACAGATTGGAGCCGGTGCGCTGATTCGCACCGAGGCTGACAGCATCGCGGTTTTGGCCGGGGTGAGCGCCGACAGCCTGGATGCCGATGACTTTGTCGAAGCCCCAGATGTGTTTATAGCGGTTGAGAGCTAGGTTGCTGCTGCAGGTGCCATCAGTCCAGTGACCCTCGCGGGCCGTTACCTAAACATTGGCCAACGGCATCGAGGATAACTTCCATGAGGAGGCGCTGATTGTAATAGTTCAGCGCTTCCTTGATCTCGTTCTGCTCAGCCGGAATCTCCTTGAGAAGCTGATTGACTAAGCTGTCGTCGCACAGCGTTGCGGCACTCTGGAGCCGCTTGAGCCATGGCTCGGGCATGGCTTTAAGAGCCGTTGCTTCTAAAGGAGGGCTTTGCTCACCTTGCTCACCGGATAGGCTATGGCGACAGTCAAGAGCGAGCAGGGCGGCAATTGTCTGCAGCAGCTGGGTTTTGTAAATGGGCTTGCCCAAAAATTCATCACAGCCCGCAGCCAGAGCCCGATCGCGGTCGGCGCTAAATGCACTGGCCGTCAGGGCAATAATTTTGGGATTCTCTAATTCTGGGTTGGTCTGGGCCCGCGCGCGAATGGTACGGGTGGCCTCGTAGCCATCGACGTTGGGCATCCGCAGATCCATCAAGATCACATGGGGGTGCCAGCGCTGCCAGGCGGCGATCGCCTCCGCGCCGCTGCAGGCTTCTTCCACCTC
>JBCCAG010000282.1:0-5237 GCA_039814955.1 Cyanobacteria bacterium P01_A01_bin.135 | reverse complement strand
TCGCGTCTTTGACCCCAAGCGAGAAGAGCTGTACGGCGAATTTGGTATCCAAACCATCAGCCCCAACCAACTCTCGGCGGACTGCTTTTTCCAAACCCTCAAAGGTGAGGAGGGTAAATAGATGCGCGTTATTCTCATCGGTGAGGCTAAGCTGGCCTACTTCTTAGGCCGCCAGTTCGCGAGCAAGGGCTACCAGCTCACCATCATCACCCCCAGCGAGGCAGAAGCCACAAGCCTGTCCCGGCGGCTGAAGGCGACGGTGCTAGTCGGTGACGGCAGCAACCCCGCTCTGCTGGAATCTGCCAGCGCTTACCAGGCCAACGTGTTGCTGGCCCTGACGCCCCAGGACGAAGACAACCTAGTGGCCTGCCAGTTTGCCCAACGGCGCTATGGGGTGCCCCGTACCATTGCCCTGGTGAACGACCCGGACAACCGGGAGCTGTTTGAGAAGCTGGGGATTAACCTGGCTTTTTCCGCCACCGAGGTGCTGGGCAGCTTGATTGAGCAGCAGGCAGACTACGAGACGATTAAGACCCTGATGCCGGTGGCCGACGGCAACGTGTCGGTGTCGGAGCTAGCGCTGGAGGCAGAGTCGCCCGGCATTGGCCGCTCGATCCAAGACTTATCTTTAACCGGAGCACTGCTAGCCTGCGTGATTCGCGGTGGCCAGGCCTTTGTGCCCCAATCCGATACGGTGCTGATTCCAGGCGATCGCGTAGTGCTGGTGAGCGAAGCCGCCCAAATGCGCTCGGCGCTGCAGGCCTTAGTTGGAGAGGGGGTTTAACATGCGCTATTCAGGTTATTTACGCCAGCGCTACCGCGCCATCATCGGCTACACCGGATTGATTTGCTTAGCAGCAGGCATCGGAATTCTAGCGCCGCTGATCGCACTGATTTTCTACCCAGAAGAGCTCAACCTCGCCTGGGGCTTTTTGCTGCCGGGGGGATTACTTTGCCTGCTGGGGGGCCTGATGTGGTGGTTGGGTCCTAAGAACACCATCAGCCTCACCCTGCAAGAAGGGGCGGTGGTCGTGGTGTTGGGCTGGCTGCTGGCAGTGGTGTTTGGCACGGCGCCGTTCATACTGATTGATGGGCTCACCCTCACCCAGGCAGTGTTTGAAGCCACCAGCGGCTGGACCACCACCGGGCTATCGGTGGTGGATGTCACCCAAACCTCCCGGCTGATTTTGCTATTTCGCAGCACCATGGAGCTGCTGGGGGGGGCGGGGCTCGCCATCATCACCCTCAGCGCTATCACCGGTCCCGCCGGCTCTGGACTCAGTACCGCTGAGGGGCGCAGTGAGCAGCTAGTCCCTCACGTGCGGCAGTCGGCCAAGCTAGTGCTGGGCATTTACAGCCTCTATGTGGTGCTAGGAATCCTGGCGCTGGTGCTGGCAGGCATGGGTTGGTTTGATGCGGTCAACCACTCCTTTGCGGCGCTATCTACGGGGGGCTTTTCCACCCGCTCTGACTCCATCGGCTATTGGGATAGCCCCGCTGTAGAGGCGGTGACCATCGTGCTAATGATCCTGGGCGGACTAAACTTCGTGACGAGCTACCTGCTGCTCACCGGCAAGCTTAAGTCTGTATTTCGCAATGGTCAAGTGCGGCTACAGGCGGTGCTGATTCCCCTATGTGTGCTGGTCTTCATGCTAGGTGTGGTGCCGCTGGTGTACCCGGAGCCGGGCAAGGCTATTCGTGTGGCAATGTTCGAGAGCATTACGGCCCTCTCTACCACAGGCTTTTCCACTGTGGGCTACGGCGACTGGAACAGCCTGGGCTGGATTGTGCTGATTGGCCTAATGCTGATTGGCGGCGGCGCGGGCTCTACGGCAGGGGGCATCAAGCAGCTGCGCATCTATATTTTGTTCCGCAGCTTTTTGTGGGAAGTGCGGCGGATGCTGCTGCCCCAGCAGGCGGTGAGCGAGCCCCACATTTGGCAGAGCGAGCAGCGTAAGTTCCTCAGCGATGAGCAAATTCGCCAGGTAGGGGTGTTTGTGTTCCTGTACTTGGTGACTTACTTAATTGGTGCTGCCATCATGGCGGCCTACGGTTTTTCTCTACAGGAGGCCCTATTTGAGTACGCCAGCACCATGGGTACGGTGGGGCTGTCGATTGGAATAACCGGGGCGGATGCGCCAGTCGGGATGCTATGGGCACAGATTGTCGGTATGTTTCTGGGTCGTCTAGAGTTCTTTACCGTGTTTGTGGGGGTGATTCGCCTGCTGCGGGATATGCGTCCGGCGCTGTTAGCCAGCTAGGGCGATCGCGAGTCTTGATGCTGTTTGGGACAGCATCAAGACCTCGACTTCTGGCTCTCGGCACCATGCTTGAGCCAGAAGTCGAGTAATGGTAAAGATACGCGGTACCCGAGCTTAGGCCCATAAATTAGACCCTTCTGCTCCAAACTGCTGAGGGCACCCTGCAGACTGCCACCCCGCGAGAGGCCGTGCTTCTTTATGTAGGCAGTGGATTGAGGTTGATTTGTCGGGTCTAGAGCAAGGCTTTCTAGTAGCTTTGTCTGCGTAGATGGCAGCAACAGTAGGAGGGTTTCAAAGGTGACCTCTACATCTCTTACTAAGGCAAGCATACTGCTATGAATGTAGTGAGTCTGGATGACCCTGCCCAATGTCTGAGTTTGGGAAGTACAGCACATTAGCTGAATACGTTGTGCTAAGGCAGCTGCATCTTTGATATGACCCTGCACATAGCTTAAGAAAGTCTCTAAGCTCTGGCCATCTGGATCGAATCTAAGTTTTGCCGCAGCCATCGTGTTGACGGCCCAAGACCGCATACTCTGCTCACTTAGCGGTTCTAGAGAAAGAGTGGGTAGATTCATATCGTCCATCCAAGACTCTGGAACAATCGCAATGAGCGCATAGCTCACTTGCTCTTGATGTTGAATCTCTTGCAGGAGTCGAGTCTCCCACTTTCGGTGGCGATCCCAAGTCCGAATGTGAGCGAGATTGTGGAAAACAATGACAATGCGGCAGGCAGTAGATTCTGCTAAGTACTGTAGTAAGGGCAGAATCTGCTCAAACAAAAGCCACTCTTTACCAGGTTCGACTGAACAGACTAGTCGGTCTTGGATGGATAAAGATTTTTGTAGGAGCTGGGATTGAGCCAAAATCCACTGCTGTATCTGGGTTAGTTGATTCGACTTGCTAAAGACTGTACTAATGCTGCCAGTCAAAAGCTGAACGAAGTGCTTAGCGCTGTGGCAGTGTAAGCAGTTAATTTCTAAGTGAATAATACCGGCTTGATGAGCCGCAGCACGAATCAGCGTCCGTCGCCCAATTCCCGGAACACCAGTAATGACTAGATCTTGGTCTTGTCTTAGAAGTGCTGAGACATTCTCTATCTCAGTTTGACGGAGGGCCGGTTGAGGAAAATTGAAAGAATTTACCATCTAGAACGAGTCTGCACTATTTTTTAGTGCTATATTGCTGGCAGGGTCTTATAGTATCACTCAACCTATGAGTATTTGGACTGTCACTGCCTTGGTCTTCGGGCTTGTTCTTTTGGTAGGCGGCGCAGAAGCTCTCGTGAAGAGTGCCTCTAAACTCGCTGCTACGGTCGGTATTTCACCACTTGTGATCGGACTAACGGTAGTCGCTTTTGGTACGAGCGCGCCTGAGCTAGCGGTCAATTTGCAGGCGAGCTTGTCTCAGCAGACGGATATCGCATTAGGCAATGTTGTGGGTAGTAATATCTGCAATGTGCTGCTGATTCTGGGAATGTCTGCTGTAATCGCGCCGCTGGTTGTGGCTCAGCAGCTAGTCCGGCTAGACGTGCCGATTATGATCGGTGTCTCAGTTCTGATCATGTTCTTTGGCTTAGACGGGCAAATCGGACGCTCAGATGGGGTTGTTCTCTTCATGATGGGAGTAACCTACACCTTGCTTTTGCTCTATCAAAGTCGTAAAGAAAAAAATCCGGTTGTTCAAGCGGAGTATACTCAACTTGAGGAAAAATCTCGCTCTTCAATAGAGCGGGGTCTCAATCTGCTCGCAACCTCAAGGCTGGTAGCTTTGCAAACGTTCTTACCCTTGCTCAACTCCCAATAGAGCCAGTACGAGATGACCCTATTCGAGATGTCTACGAGCCTTAGAGAGAGCTATGCAGCATGATTTTTCCTGAAACCATTGCGTTCCTACCGGTTGTCGCGTGGGTCGTCCTACCGCTTTTGACAGGGTTTAGCGTCTATCTCCTGCCTCAGCTGGGCCGCTATCTGACGGTCTTAGTTGGGCTAGTCTCTTTGGGGTACGCACTACCGCAAATTTTTGGTCCGTCTAAAACACTATTACTGTTGGACAATTTCGGCGTTAACCTGCTCCTTGACAGCCTCAGCGGCTACTTCATCCTTACAAATGCGCTAGTGACTCTGGCGGTTGTATTGTACTGTTGGCGCGATCGCAGCAGCTTCTTCTACACTCAGATGATCATCCTACACGGCAGCGTTAATGCCGTGTTCGTCTGCGCTGACTTCATTAGTCTATACGTGGCGTTGGAGGTGATCAGTATCGCGGCGTTTCTGCTGATTAGCTACCCTCGTACGAACCGATCTATTTGGGTTGGGCTGCGCTACCTGTTCATCAGTAACACAGCTATGCTGTTTTACCTGCTAGGCGCGGTGCTGGTGTACCGCTATTCGGGGTCGTTCAGCTTTTCTGGTCTAGAATCTGCTCCCCCAGAAGCGATCGCCCTTATTTCCCTGGGGCTTTTGACCAAGGGAGGCACTTTTGTGTTGGGGCTATGGCTCCCCCTCAGCCATGCGGAGGCAGAAACCCCGGTGTCGGCGCTGCTGTCTGGGGTAGTAGTTAAAACAGGAGTATTTCCTCTGGTACGCTGCGCGCTCCTAACCGATGTAGCTGGTCAGATTGTAGGAATATTCGGCGTTGCCGCCGCCTTGTTTGGCGTAGTTTTCGCTATTTTCGAGACTGACACTAAGCGTACGCTAGCTTTCAGCACGATTTCCCAACTTGGTCTTGTTCTGGTAGCTCCAATTACAGCTGGCGGCTATGCCCTGACTCATGGACTTGCAAAGGCGACCCTATTTCTCACGGTGGGTAACTTTCCAAGTCGCCAATTTCACCAGCTTCGCCAAAGTACGGTTCGGTCTTCAAGCTGGCTGGTAATAATGGTCGCTGGCCTATCAATGGCCGGGTTTCCGCTGACGGGAGGATTCGGCGCTAAGCTCTCTGTATTCAAGGTGATAGCGCCATGGCAAGCTGCCG
>JBCCAG010000209.1:0-6145 GCA_039814955.1 Cyanobacteria bacterium P01_A01_bin.135 | reverse complement strand
TAGCTTTGGTTAAAGTCCGGTTAACGTGCTGTAGGCTTCCACAAGCTCACCTTAACAAGTTCAATGCGATCGCTTCCATGAAATTCTATACAGCTTAGCTTTTTCTTAAGTAAGCTGACCAAGAATTGTTCAGAACAGACGTTTCAATCGAAGCATAATGTTTTGTAAACTACCACCTTGATTAGATAATATATAAAACTCTATAGAATCTATACATTATAGTAATGGACTGCGCTTCACGAGCGCCCGCGTTCGCCTCGGGGGAGCGCTTCGCACTCAATAAAGTGCAGGCTATTGAAAAGCGCCCGCAAAGCGAACTATGAAGGGTAAATCGATCCTCATAGCCTAGGCTGTAAGCGGATTTTTCTACTTTAGCGAGTGCTTTTAACCAGCGCTGTAGCTGCGGATAAAGTGAAAGCAAAGCCCTATTCGCCAACAGCACCATTCATTTGCGGGTGGGCTGAAAGCGTAGTCAAACGGCTGGTTTTCTAGACTGGGAATTGCTGATACTTTATGGTGGTTTTGCGTGACGTGATAGACAACTGTTTATGGAACTAAGAATCATTTGAGTTTGCTATACAGTAAATAAGCATTTTCAATGGAAATTCTGCTCTGAGGTGTAGACATCCAGCTAGCTTATAGATATCGGTCGAGCAAAAAATCTAGCCGTCATTTGCATTGTGATTGACGCTACAGAACTATTTTCACCTTCGACCTTAGATGGGTATGGGAGAGTGTGAATCCGCTTGATAGACAGGCGCGAGTACTGCGGTGGCCGAAGAGAGTCGGCTGAGTTCGAATACCTGTCAGTACCATTCTCCAACCCGTAAATAATGATTTTCTCAACAGCAACCCCGCGTGCTAGCCGCCGTTACCTGCTAGCCCTGCTTCCCCTGTGGCGGCAATCCTCAGCTTGGCGGATATCTGGGTTCTTGAGGCTTGGCCTCTCGATTGAGGCAGGAGCAGCTCATGGCTATCGTTGACTTTTTCGAAAAGCCGGGCTGCGTTGGCAATGCTAAGCAGAAGCGGGTGCTGCAGACGGCGGGGCATACCCTGCAGCTGCACAACCTGTTAGCCGAGCCCTGGACCCCAGAGCGGCTGCGACCGTTTTTTGGCGATCGCCCCGTAGTGGAATGGTTCAACCCCACAGCCCTGGCCATTAAATCTGGTGAGGTCTGCCCCGAAGAGCTAAGCGCTGACCAGGCGCTAGCGCTCATGATTGCTCAGCCCATTTTGATTCGGCGCCCCCTCATGCAGGTGGGCGATCGCCGTCAGTTTGGCTTCAACCTAAAAGCGGTGGATGCTTGGATAGGCCTTGCACCTGAGAGTGACCTATCCGAGGATCTGCAGCGCTGCCCCCAAGCTTAACCCTAGAATTTGAAAAGGAGACTACGACTATGATTGCTCTTCCAGTTACTAGCGCTCAAGCGTCGGCCATGGAATTTTTAATGAGAGATTTAGAGATTCCCGATGAGGATCAAGATTTTTTCGCAGTTCTGACAGCCCGCGAGGCGGGAAGCGACTGGTACGTGGTTGAAATTGGCGTTGAGGGACTGCCGGACAAGTGGGTGCTGCAGGTGTTTGATACCGGTGCCTGTGACCCCTGCTATACCTTTGTCTCCCCCATGCCTGCCGGAGAAGATGCTGACTTGGACGAATTCCCACCCCCCATTGCTGAGGCGATCGCCAATGAGCGCAACGGCGGGAGAATCTAGCCTTGAGGGCAATTGGTGGAGAATTAGGCCAGTTGCCCGCCTGTTACCTACGAAATGTTAAAGCTTTCTGCCAATTCTATTTCCTGAGGCAGCTGGACCACCATAATAGTAGTCTCGCTTCTTGCCAGATCACCATGTCCTCCCCCCTTCCTCCCGACGATCGGCCCCCCGTCTCTCTGTCGGATCTAGACGTCACAATACGACGGCAGCTTGAGCTTTCGGTTAGCAAGCACTTCTTTGAGGCTTGCGACGGTGTGACCCAGTCGGTATTGATGGAATGTGGCTGGACTGTGCGCACAGCAGAGGCGCTGATGCTGGTGGTTCACTGCCCGGATGCCACCACAAACTGGCGCGTGTTGAACCGGGTTACCAAGATTGCAGATGTGTTAGCACGGTTTAGCAAGCTCGCTAAGGTTCGCGTCTATCCCCCCTCCGGTACCGGGGACCCCTTTGACATGCGGGTAAACGAGCGCTCTGAGTTTCGCGATCGCCCTTAAATCTGGCGCCTTAGAGGACATGCAATGCATTGTCTGATTAGTTGGCTTAACCTGCGTCGCCTAAACCGATGGGGCGGACGGGGCGTCACCTGGATATTGCCGGGCGTGCTGATGCTGGCCGCGCCAGCGGCACAGGTTGCGGAAGCCGCCGTACAGCAGAGCCCCGAAGAGCGCCACGCCGAGGCCAACCGACTCCTGCAGCAGGGCAAAGCGCAGCTCAACGCCGGTCAGTTTCAAGCGGCGCTGGAGCATTTCCTGCCGGCCCTTGAGATTTACCAGGAGGTGGGGGACCTGCGCAGCCAGGGCATTACCTTGGGGGATCTAGGCTTGGTGTACCATAACCTCGGCCAGCACCAGCAGGCCATCCAGCTGTACGCGCTGGCGATCGCCATTGCCCGAGAAATCGGTAACCAGCGCAATGAGGGGGCAGTCTTGGGCAACCTGGGCCATGCCTACGAGGCGCTGGGCCAGCATCAACAGGCGATCGCGCTGTACGAACAGCAGCTCGCCATCGTTCGCGAGGTCGGGCACCGGCGCGGGGAAAGCTATGCCCTGGGTAACCTCGGCATCGCCTACGGAAATCTGGGCGAGAACCAGCAGGCCATCGACGCCTACCGGCAGGCCCTGGCAATTGCGCAGGAAATTGGCGATCGCCCCGGCGAGGGTGCCTTGCTAAGTAATATCGGCGCGCTCTTAGCAGAGGAGAATCAACCGGAGCAGGCGATCGCCGCCCTGCAGCAGTCTGTTGCGGTGCGGGAGGCTATTCGCCGCGACCTCCGCGATCTATCCCCGGCACAGCAGCAGGCTTTCTTGGATAGCGTTTCAGACACCTATTTGGCTTTGGCCGCGCTGCTTGAGCAGGAAGGGCAGGATGAAGAGGCTCAGCGCATTCTGAATTTACTTAGTGAACGCTGACTACCTCAACCGCTACTTGAGCAATAACTTTAGAGCGCGGCAAATGTAGACTTCCCAAGATTCTGAAGCAGGCGGAAAGATCAGCGCGTAGAGCATGATACCGCTCATTGTGTCGAAAACAAGGCCTGGGTCTAGAGTCTCTGAAGCTTCACCTCTTGCCTTTGCCCGCTCAATGACAACAGCAAAGGATTGCCGCCGAGGTTGCAGATATTTCTCCCAGTAAGTTTGAGCAAACCCAGGATTGCTTGAAGCGCTGCTGATGATCATGGCAACAGTCTGCCGTCCCAGCGGAGTGAGGGTTATCTGTGCAGCATTTTTAATCAGTGCATCTATGTCGCTCCAAAGGCTGCCCGTATCAGGAATTGATACCCCTTCTCTGATACTCTCAATTGCATCAGAAACCAATTCATCCTTACTGCTGTAACGCCGGTAGATAGTCGTTTTACCGACTCCAGCGCGAGCGGCGATCGCCTCAATGCTCATAGCCTCAAACCCTACCTCCGCTAACAACGCCAGCGTAGCCTCCAGCATCTTTTGGTGAGAGATAGTACTGCGGGGTCGTCCGGGAGATCTTCTTTGAGCATCAGCCATAGGACGGATTATAATATACGAAACGATACCGTATCGGAGCGAAATGCTTCAAAAGCCACTCTACATAGATAAGCGCAGTACTCAAACCTTACGAGAAGGTCTAATAGAGTACTACGCACTCAATCCACACATCACCGATCCAGCGACACAGCCTTCAGACTTCGGCAAAATTTTGCGAGCGCATGATGCAGGCCATGTCATCTACGGTTGTGATACCGGAATGTACGACGAGCTAAAGATTCTGCCGCTGTTTTGGTGGACGAGCGAATGTACGTTTCGAACGTACCTGAAAATGAAGAACTCCCCTGCCGTCGATGTAATGTACGAGGACATGATCAAGGACAAAGGAGTGCTCCGGCTATATGGAGAAATCTTGAGGGTGCTTCCCGGTGTGGTCTTGGAGCTCATTCCCATTTGGTTCAAGACTCGTAATCGTCAGAGCTTGCTGCCATTTCTCGAATTTGAGCCGTTGCTTGACCGCTCTTTATCGGATATCAGACGGGAATTTGATTTGTTGGCGCTTATGAAGTGAGTTTTTTAGAGACCTTTAAGTTCGTAGCGCCACAATTGGGTCTAGCTGCGCCGCCCGGCGTGCCGGCACAATGCCAAAGACGAGGCCAATGCCCCCCGACACCGTAAAGGAAACGGCGATCGCCACCCAGCTCACCCCACCCCCAAGCGGACTGAGTAGCGCAAAGGCAATCACCCCCGTCACAGCAATTAGAGTACCAATCAGCCCTCCCGTCACCGACAGCACCACCGCCTCAATGGTGAACTGGGCCAGGATATCCCCGCCCTTAGCGCCAATTGCCTTGCGTAGGCCGATTTCCCGGGTGCGCTCGGTTACCGACACCAACATAATATTCATAATCCCGATGCCGCCTACCAGCAAAGAGATGCTGGCGGTGCACACCAGCACAATTACCAAAAAGTCCGAAATACTGGCGGCGGTGTCCAGCAAATCCTGCTGGCTCTGCACCGTGAAATCGTTCTCCCCAGAATAAATCCCGTGGCGCAGCCGCAGCAGGTTGGTTACCTGGTACTGGGCGGCGCTGGACTCCGCTTCGCTGCGGGCGGAGATGGCAATGGTCTGTACGGTGGGGCTAGTTTTACCAACCTCTTGCCCCACCAACCGGTCCGCCATCACTTGGATCGGGATATAGATCGCCTCATCCTGGTTCTGGCCAAAGGACGAGCCGCGCTCAGTGACCACCCCCACCACAGCAAAACTGAGACCGTCGATGCGAATGCGCTGATCTATCGGGTCCTGATTTCCAAACAGGGTATCAGCCACCTCACTTCCCAAGACGGCAACCTGGAGATGGCTCTGAATATCAACCGGGCTCAGAAATCGCCCCAAATCCATCTCGACGTTACGCACCGTCACATATTCAGGTTTAGTACCCACGACATTAGCCTGGGTCTCCAGGGCTCCCCGCGTGGTACGAAACCGCTGGCTTTTCTCAGGTGAGACCGCCCTGACGGAAAGTACCTCAGCGGCGATCGCCTCTGCATCGGCTAGGGTAAGAGTATCGGCCCGGGCACTGCCCGCCATCGGACCCCGCTGGGCATCCCCCGGCGATACAAACAGCACGTTGGTGCCCAAATCTTCAAACTGGCGACTGACGAAGCGCTGGGCCACTTCTCCCACCGCCACCATAGCAATCACCGACGCGTTGCCAATAATGATGCCGAGCATGGTGAGGCCGCTGCGCATTTTGTTGGCGGTCAAGGTCTTGAGGGCCATGGAACCGCTTTCCAGCAAATTAAAAGCCATCGTGCGCTCCAAGCTAAAACGGTTGCGGGGCCGAAGAGGTCTGGTTGGGGATATCCAAGAGCACCTCATCCCCCTGATCTAACCCAGACAGGATTTGAGTTTTGCCTGCTTGGGTCGACCCGACCGAGACTGGCCGAAAGGCCGGGCTGCCGTCATCGCCGACCACCCGCACCCCCAGCTCGCCCCCTTCGGTCGCGATCGCCACCGTAGGCACCAGCAGCGCATCCGCCACCGTATCCCCAACAAACGTGGCGTCCACCGTCATACCTGCCCGCAGCTGCTCCAGCCCCGTCAACAGCGTCACCACCACTTGAAAGGTCGTGACGTTATTTTCAACAACCGCCTCTGGGGCAATGCGCTTCACCTGGCCCTCAAACACCTGATTGGGGAAAGCGTCGGCCACCACCTCCACACCTTGCCCCACGGCAATCGGGCCGATGTTGGCCTCAGATACATCCACATCCACCTCCAATCCAGTTGAAAGCGCCAGAATGGAGCTAGAGGTAGCGGAAGCGGTGGCCGAGGCGCTGGTGGTAGGGGTAACGATCGCCCCTACCGTCGCGTAGATTTGGGTGACAATGCCGCTGAAAGGCGCCAGGATGTCCGCGTCGTCGAGCTGGGTTTGGGTAATAGCTACCTGAGCCTCAGCC
>JBCCAG010000493.1:0-3714 GCA_039814955.1 Cyanobacteria bacterium P01_A01_bin.135 | reverse complement strand
GCGGTACATCAGCGAGGCCAGGGTAATACCAATTAGGGCAATGCCCACGGAGTTACCCGCCATAATCAAGAACTCGCTTAGCTCAAACTCGCTGGCCAGCTCAGCCACTTCCACAGCTTCACCCGGCGCGTGGATGAACTCTTCAAAGTAGTTGGCAAAGGGCGTCCCCAAGAGGCCAATCAGGGCCGAGGGAATGGCCAAGGCCATCAGCGGGAAGGTCATCGCCAGGGGCGATTCGTGGGGCTCGCTAGCGTGGGCGTGATCATGGGCGTGGTCGTCGTGAGCGTCGCTGTGCTCATCATGGCCCTCTGTTGCCATGGCCATGGCCTGCTCGCCAGCAGCTGCCCGGGCCAAGCGTTCCTGCTTCTCCTGCAGCAGCAAATCGCGTACGCCCTCATCCTGGCCGCGAAACTCCCCTTCAAAGGTGGTGAAGTACATGCGGAACATGTAGAAGGCCGTTGCGCCAGCGGTCAGCCAGCCGATGGCCCATAGCAGCGGACTCACCGTAAAGGTAGATCCCAAAATCTCATCCTTAGACCAGAAACCCGCGAAGGGCGGGATGCCGCAAATCGCCAGGGTGCCAATCAAAAAGGTGATGGCCGTAATCGGCATGTAGCGCCGCAGACCGCCCATCAGCCGCATATCCTGCGCCAGGGCCGGGTCATGACCCACCACTTCTTCCATGCCGTGAATCACCGAGCCGGAGCCGAGGAACAGCATCGCCTTGAAGTAGGCGTGGGTCACTAGGTGGAACAATCCCGCTGTGTAGGCCCCCACCCCCATGGCCATCACCATGTAGCCCAGCTGGGACATGGTGGAGTAGGCCAGGCCTTTCTTGATGTCGTTCTGCGTGATGGCGATGCTGGCCCCCAAAAAGGCGGTCACCGCGCCGGTCCAGGCAATGATATTCATCGCGCTGGGCAGCGCTTCAAACATCGGGAACATACGGGCAATCAGGAACACCCCCGCCGCCACCATCGTGGCCGCGTGAATCAGGGCAGAGATGGGCGTGGGACCCTCCATGGCGTCCGGCAGCCACACATGCAGCGGGAACTGAGCCGACTTGGCTACCGGGCCTAGGAACACCAGCACCGCGAAGAAGCCCGCTAGCGCCGGAGCTAAGGTACCCGCTTCAACCAAGCCGTGCAGCCGTTCACCCACCACATCAAACTCAAAGCTGCCAGTGGCCCAGTACAGGGCTAGGATGCCCAGCAGCAGGCCAAAGTCGCCGACGCGGTTGGTGATAAAGGCTTTTTGGCAGGCGTCAGCAGCGGCTTTGCGGTCGTACCAAAAGCCAATCAGCAGGTAGGAGCACATGCCCACCAGCTCCCAGAAGATGTAGACCTGCACCAGGTTGGGGCTGATCACTAGGCCCAGCATGGAGGAGCTGAACAGGCTCAAGTAGGCGTAGAACCGGACGTAGCCCGGGTCGTGGGCCATGTAGCCGTCGGTATAGATCATTACCAAGAAGGCCACGGTGGTCACCACCACTAGCATCATGGCCGTCAGGTGGTCGATGACGTAACCCATAGTGAGCTGAAAGTCGCCCGCTGCCGCCCATTCAATCAGCTGCTCGTAAGCGGCGTGCCCTTGCACCTGGCTGTAGAGAATCGCAAAAGACAACACCATCGCTGTCCCCGTTAGGGACACGATAAAGGTCGAGCTGAGGCTGCGCAGTTTGGCAAAGGTCTCCCCGTAAGCGAGTAGGCCAATTCCTAAAACCATCGCCCCAAAGAGCGGAAGCACTGGAATAATCCAGGCGTATTGATATATCAAGTCCATATCGATGCCTACTTCATACTTCTTTACATATTTGGGCCAGATCGCCTACATTTTGACATACTTCAGCCTACGCCATAAATTCCTCTGGGCCTGTGTACTATCTATCCAGGGTTAGACTATCCAGGGGCAGCCATCATAATCATGAAATGATTCTAAGGATTTGGTTCCTGTCGAATGGGATGGGCTAGTTTTGACGGAATGCATCAATTCGCCGTCGGTACGCTTGTAGAGGTTTACCCCAAGACTGCTTCTTAATCCAAACGAGATGCGGCGTTTAGCCTTGCTGGCTACGTCCCTGCTGTTGCGATAGGACTCTATTTATGTCTAACCCGATGTCATCCTCTCAGATCTCTGGAAACACCACCTACTGGTGGATGCTGCGGCTGTTTCTGCTGCAGGGCATTTGCCTTTCGCTAGCACTATTAGCCATTCTGCGGGTGATGTAAGGCCCAAAATTGCGGCAGTAGGCAGATGTAATCTACGTCAAGCCAAGCTAAGACGCCAAGAACGGACGGTTTTATCAGCGCTGCCGCTAATGAGGCGATCGCCCTTCTGGGAGAGCGACAGTGCGTTGACGCTGTCAGTATGTCCCTCCAGGGTATTGATCAGTTGCCCGCTGACTAAGTTCCAAACGTGAATTTGCCGGTCGCTGCCGCCGCTGATTAGGCAAGCTCCATCGGGGCTGAAGACAACGGCATTGACATCACCGCTATGGCCCACTAGGCTCCGTCTCATCTGCCCAGACCGGCGGTCCCAAAGCTTAATTACGCCGTCTTTACCCGCGCTAGCGATCACTTGACTGTTGGGGCTGACGGCCACCGCCGTTACGGCTCCCTCATGGGCCGCCCAGGTCTGCAGCAGCTCTGCGGTCTGAAAGCTCCACAGCTTTATCCGCCGATCCAAACCACCGCTGACGAAGATGCTGCCGTCTGGACTCACGGCGATCGCCCGAATCATGCTGCCTACCCCAAAGGGCACTTTCAGGAGTTTGCGGGCCAGCAAGCTCCAAACCCGAATCGTGCGGTCTTTACTGCCGCTGACCAGCAGCTGGCTGTCCGGACTGACGGCTAAGGCGGCTACCCCCCGAATGTGGCCCGTCAATGTCTCGACCAGTTGCCCCTGCTGGGGGTCCCAGACTTTGATGCTAAAGTCATCGCTGCCGCTAATCAGCCAGCGGCCATCGGGGGAAAATGCTAGGGCGTTGACGCCCTTGACGTGGCCCGTCAGCTTTTGAATCACGTCGCCCGTCCGCAGGTCCCACAGCCAAATCACGTCGTCTAGTCCGCCGCTGGCTAGGATAGTCTCTCTGGGGTGAAGCGCGGTGGCAGTCACCCAGGAGGTATGGCCCTGCAGCTCGCAGGTTCCATTGTCAGTTTTATCAATGTCAGCGCCCGACGGCGTGAGGGGTGGCCCAGCGCTTGGGGGAGGCTTGCCTTCAGATATTGGCCCAGATACCGGCCTAAGTGGCGGACTAGATGGCACCTCTGGGTCCTGCTCTCGCTGGGGCGGCGGGGGGCGGCGAGGTGGTGGCGGTGGTATGGCGCCGGCGGCGGCGGGCCGGAGGCGGGGAATCTTACGGAGGTCTTGCCACACCGCCGCCGCTGACTGGTAGCGATCGCGTACCACATCCTGCAGGAGCTTGTGTAGCAGGGCCGCAAGTTGGGGGTGGATGGGCCGATTTTGCTCAGCTAGGCGGGCGGGCCACAGCCATTCGCCCTTTAAGGGGTCAAACAGCTGCTCAGGCTTAGTCGCCGTTAGCAGATGAATACAGGTGGCACCGAGGCTGTAGAGGTCGCTAGCCGGATAGGCCTGGCCGCCCCGCAACTGCTCGACGGGCGCATAGCCTTCGGTGCCAATTTGGGTACCGGGCTGCTGCCCCGACTCAAGGCGCAATTGCTTGGCAACGCCAAAGTCAATCAGTACAAGGCGATG
>JBCCAG010000149.1:0-7089 GCA_039814955.1 Cyanobacteria bacterium P01_A01_bin.135 | reverse complement strand
TCCGAGCTACGTCAGATGCTTAAACACCATCTTCAGTAAGTCCGGCTGGGTGAAGGGCTTGGTGAGGTACCCCGAGGCTCTGACGAGTTTGGCCTTGGCCCGATCGATGAAGCCGGTATTCCCCGTCACCATGATGATGGGGGTGGTCTTAAACATGGGATGACGCCGCAGCAGGGAGCAAAGTTCGTAGCCGTCTAGATTCGGCATCTCCACATCCAGTAGAATCAGGTCGGGCTTACTGCGCACGATTTGCATCAGGGCCTGGACAGGATTGCTGATCATGATTACCGAGAAGCTGGTGTCATCCAGGAACGCCTTGATGGCCTGGAGGACCGTAGGACTGTCATCGATGCAGGCAATGGTGTAGGTACTCTTTGCAATCCCCGCCTTGGTCGCCTTAGGTGCGCCGGGAGCCATGGGGCCAGCAGACGGGGCGGCTGCCCGCTCTTGGTACTGGGGAGATGGGCGCGCTGGGGCAGCGGGCGGGCGCGAGCGCTGGGGCGAGCGCTGCCTGAGCTGATGCTGGCAGTATTCCACCAGGGGCCGCAGCTCTAGCTGGCACAATTGCGGAAACTCGATCAGCTTTTCCCGGTCGATCAGCTCATAGGCGCCCTGCTGGAGCTGTAAAAACTGGCCGATGACCTCCTTGGCGATATTTTCTATCAGGGTCGAGGCCTGGGCCAAATTGAGATACTGCTGCTCCACGAGCCAGCAAATGGCCTGGTAATCGGGTACTTGAGTAGCCGTACTGCCGGACCCCCGGTCAAACAGCAGGCGGACCTGGACACGCACCGCGCTTACCAAAGTCGGTACATATTGACTCAGCTGCCGTAGATGGCGATCGAGTCGCCCAAAGGGGTCTACGGAGTTGGATGCGTAGGTCAGCCGCCCTTGATACAAATAGATTGACCAGGATGCTGAACCATCTGAAACCCTGAGACAGCCGCTGGTCTGACGACTCACGGACTGTGCCAGTAAGCTCAGGGGGTATAGCTTTTGAAAGGGTTCATGGCTCGCGATCGAAATCATGTTCATCAGCCTCTACTCTCACTCTCTGTCACGTAACGCCATAGATAGATAAGGGGTAATATTGAGTCCCCAAAACCGTTGAAGTGGGTGGACGTTAGCCCTGGGGATAGCTACATCGTCCGCAAAAAAATAACACGGGTAGTAGATGACAAAGGTTTGGTAGATGGCTTCAGCGGATGCAACCGCAAGGCGAATTCATCTAGATTGAAGGCTAGGACTTCGCTCAAAAAGCCAGGTTTTTAACTGGCTTCAGCAAAGCCTAGGCAACACAGCAAATGGCCGAGATGAATTTACAATATTAGCTAGTAAAATTGCTTTTCATGCAAGCAAATACTTTGCTTTAATCAGCTTGCTATAGGTATCCAATAAATTCTACCCCGCAATTGCTTGTCAAATTAAAGGAGCCCATAAACTTGCATTGAAGTAGCAATGAAGAAATAGTAGTAGATGATTGGCAGCAGCAGCGTGTAAAAACACCCATAGCGAGCGCAAAACCCTCTACAAAGCTCCGCCAATTAAAAATAAAAGCTTGTTTTAATTTAGAAGAATTATTGCGCGATCGCTTGGCTCAATGCCCTTCAATACACTACTATTTGCACTGTTCGATGAAACTTTGTGCAACCCGCGATTCTGAGCAAAATTCATCAAAGCTAAACGATCGAAGAGGTTAGCATTTCAATTCAGCGAAATGCTAAAGATTAACGGCCCTTATGCCGCCACAATACTGGCGAGATAACGCGCCGCTTGGCTCCGCAAAGCGTTACGTCAGCGCCAAGGATGCCCTGCACAACATGATCAGCGGTATCGATACGGCCTTCTTATACCAAATGCATATGAGATGCACATTATGGCTCACCCCCGGCTGTCGCCGTCCCCCTTGGCTTTCGCGCAGCGCGTCCGCAGGACGCAGGGGACTACAGGGGGTCTCCAATATGTGCAAGCACATGTGGAATTGGTATTAGCTGCGGGCAGGAGCACTCCGCATCAAACGGCGAATTTTCTCGCCCTGACGGTTCTTCAGCGCTTCTGGAAAGCTCAGCTCAATGGCAACCCGTTGAGGTAAGGAAGAATTCCCCAACGTTGTCGCTGGTGCAAAGCTCGGCAGCATCTCAATCTGCTCGACCTTGGCCAGTAGACTCTGGGCGGAGGCATGCTCAGACACAACCAGTAACCCCAACAGGGGCTGCTGCTGCTGCAGGTACTCCAGGGAAATACTTGGGTCAAGCTCTAGTTCGAGCCGGATCTCTACCGTGCTAATTTCCCGGACTTCGGCAATGTAGGACCTATTCCCCCACTGCTCCCAAGACAACTCTGCCGTTGCCTGAATTTGCTTGCGAATGCGCATACCGCTCTCTGGCACAAAGTCCATGAAGGCGCGGGCGAAGCTCATGGCAATAAACCGAAACGATGCCAAGGGGCGATCGCGCTCAATCCGCTCTTGGGAGTACCAGGTGCGCACATCGGAGAACAGCACCAGGGTCAAGTCATCTCGCTGGGTGCGGTTAACCTCGATGAAATCCACTGCCAGCAGGGTCTGAAGCTGGTCGGTGGCAGTGGCACGGACGATGCGGGCGTTGAGCAATACCCTGGCTCCGTAGTCTCCCACTAGCTCTACCCGCACCTCGTCCGCCACATCGGGCCATACGTCTAGCAAAATCTGCGCGCCCGTTTCGCTGATATTGGTCGTGCTCCCCCCCCAGCTGCGGCCTGCTCCATGGATGATGGCCGTCAGCTTGCGGGGGAGCCGATGAGCCCGCCTCAGTTGCGGTTGCTCAAAAGCGACCAAACAGGCCGCTAGTAATAGAAATAGATTGAAGACGCACCACAGGGCATTGATCAAAGCCGCCTGGGTATCGAGGGGGCGAAGGACGAGCCAAAAGGGCAGCGCCACCAGCGATGCCGCCGAAATTGACGCCACGATTGCCAAGTAGCGCACCGATTCAAAGTCGAAGCTGCGCCGGTCAACCACTAGCCCTTTATCGGTGACGTTGAAAGACCCCAACTTAGGGTTGATCAGCGCAAACAGGGTAACAAGACCCGCCTGAAACGACAGCGCAAATTCGTAGATTTCGTTCCAGAATGAGAACCGCACATGCTTGTAGGGGATGTGGTTGGTCTGCATGGACAAAAAGATGTGGGGCACTGCATAGGCCAGGGTCTCAATGCCGAGACCATTGACCGAGGTCACTCCAAACAGCAGAAATAGACAGGGGGCTAGGGCGTACATCAAGCGCGGAAAGCCGAAGAAAAAATGGGACGTGGCGCTGAGATAGCAGATCCGCTGGGGCAAGCTGAGGTTGAGCTTGCGGTTAAGTAAAGGATTTTCAATGCGCAGAATTTGCGCCATTCCCCTGGCCCAGCGCACCTGCTGCCCGACATAGGCCGAGAATTTCTCGGGTGCTAGCCCCGCCACCATAATTTTGTCGTAGTAGGCGGTTTCGTAGCCTCTAGAATGCAGCCGCAGGGCCGTATGACAGTCCTCGGTGACTGTTTCGGTGGCGATTCCGCCGACTTCCAGCAGCGCCGATCGCCGCACCAGCGCCGCCGAGCCGCAGAAAAAGGTGGCGTTCCAGTAGTCGTTGCCCTTTTGCAGCACTTTGTAGAACAATTCGTTGCCCACCGGCACCCGACCTTTGGTAAGCAGATTGCGTTCAAAGGGATCGGGGTTGTAGAACCAGTGGGGCGTCTGGGTCAGGGCAATTTTTTGGTTGAAGAAGAAGCCCACTGTTTCCTGCAGAAAGCCGCAGGCGGGGATGTGGTCGCAGTCCAAAATCAGAACTAGGTCACCGCCGGTTTTGCGCAGGGCCGTATTGATATTTCCCGCCTTGGCGTGCTCATTGTTGTCCCGCACCAGCATGGTACAGCCCAGCTCTTCACACATGTGCTGCAGCGCTTCTCGGCGCTCTGGGTATTTGCGCCCATCGTCTAGGACGTAGATGCGCTTTTTGTCCTCGGGGTAGTCGAGGGCGATCGCCCCCAGCACCGTCTTGCGCACAATTTCGACGTCTTCGTTGTACGTCGGGATATAGACGTCTACCGAAAACCAGCTCTCCTGGGGAAAGTTGGCCAAGTCGACGGAGCGCCGGTTGCGGATCTTAAGGGTTTGGAAATAGGACAGAAACAGCGTGATGATGGCGTAGAGCTCGGCAGAATATAGCAGTACTGAAAAAATGCTGTTCAGCCAATCGTCTAGGTTGATGGTGTAGCTGGTGCGGTAGTAGATATAGCGCAGCGTCGCGATGGAGCTAATCACCACCAGCAGCAGGTGCAGGTACTCGCTGGTATGGTGGCTGGTGTAGCGCTCCTCCAGTGAAAGAACAATCCGCCCCAGCAAAATAATGGCCAGCCCCAAAAGAATTTGCTGGGGTATGGTGGGTCGAATTGCAATTAGGGGGCTAAAGAAAAGCAGTAGGGCAAATAGCAGTAGCCCGACCTGATTTTGACTGAGGTAGCGCAATAGGCCATCCACCACCTTCGGCCAGCGCTGCGTCAGCCAAATTGAAATTGGGCCTGTAATTCTCTCGAACCGCTTGTTGTTAACTTGCTGCATGGATCCTTCGCCGCTGTATACGCGCTGCCTAGCCCTAATCTTCGACCGTCCGATATCGCTTCAGGTAAAGCTGTAGGACCCCATATACCAGCAGTGCCGCCGCTATCACGCCCCCCGTCAGGACAATCCAGCTCGTGCGAAACAGGTGGCGCAGACGGCTAGAAGCGTCCTTCTCAATCACATCGGTCTGGGCGGGGGCCTGGGTCAAAAACTCTACCGTGTAGTCGTTGGGATCCTCCGACAGCTCGGCGGTGTCCGCTTTAATAAGAGCCGTGTCCCCCCGCATCTGATAAAACAGCGGGTCTTTGGCTAATAGCTGCTGGGTTTGCCGTAGCCCTTCAGGGATCTGGGCGCTTAAAGCCATGAGAACGCGCTCGTCATTCCAGGGGGAGAGCACCTGTTTAATCAGCCCTTCCCGGTCAGGAATAGTCTGAATTTTGCTCTGCTGCCACTCTCGTGAGAACGATTCGTCTAGCTTGAAGCCGTCAGCTGCAAACGCTTCGGGCAAGGGGAAGCTAGCCTGGGTGCCAATGCCTACCAAATGGTGGCTATCGCGCACCTCACTGGGAAGTTGGCCAACGCGATAGGCGGCTAGCTGAATTGAGTTGGCCTGGCTGAGACGACCCAGACGTTCGGCAAACTCCAGCATCAGCTCCAGTTCAGTGGTCGAGGGCTGATCGGGCAGCACCAGGGCTGTGCTGGAGAGGTCTTGAGGGGCCGCGAACGGATAGCCAGTCTTTAAAAGCTTCAGGTCGGGAATGCGGCTTCCCAGCTCTCGGCTGAGGTCGAAGCGGGTCTCAGCGTGGATGGTGCCCCAAAGCTGGGCATCAGTGACGCGGCTGCAGGAGCGGCGCTCCCGGGGATCCAGCTGGAAGTTGACCCGGATTTTAGACTGGGGAGTAATTTTGTCGCCGGGCAGCGCCACTTTCAGCACTTTGTGCTTAGCGCCATCCACCGAGGTAAGGCGATCGCCCTCTAGGCCTACGCCATCGAGCTGCACTTCTACCAGCGAGGTGAGGGGATTCACCTGGGGGCCGTAGCTGTACTCCAGCATCATGGTGTTGTTGGGCAAGAACCGATCGTCGGGGCGAGCCCGAAAGTCAAACTCTAGGGCCGGAGCCTGGGACCCTCGCACCGTTACATCACCCATGGGTTCGCCGAAGTAATTGGTTAAGTCCGCGAGCTGAAATTCATCCTCCGACGGCAGATACCGGGGCCAGTCTCTGGGATCTGGCGAGGGTACCTCGCTCACCTCGTTCACCAGCATCAGATAGCCCGTGGCGATTTGCCAATCAGCGGGCTGCGCCAGGAAACGCGCCGCCTTAACCACCGCCGCATCGCTATTGCCCGTCACCACTAAGGCGATGCGCTCAGACTCGGGCGTCGTGGTCAGCATCAGCGCCCCGGTTTCATCGGGCAGGGGAGCTCCGTTCTCATCCACGAGCTGCCCCTCCACAATCTCAAGCGGCAGGTCGAGGTCAGCCAAGGCCGGCTGTGTGGCAGGAGTGCCCACAATCACCAGTCGCTCACCGGGCTGGATGGCTAGCTCTGTCGTGACCCGGCTATCTAAGGGGCGAAACTCCGCAAACCGCCCTAGAGCAGCCTGGAACTGCGCTGCCGCCGATAGCCAGGCGTCGTCTACCGCTTCAGGTTGGAGGTAAGCTACCTGGTTGGACGTGAGGCTGAGGTCGTCAAAAATAGGGTAGGGATATTGGTTAAAGTCAAGGGCAACGGGCTGGGGCTCAAAGTCAAACACTAACTTGGAATCGGGCAGAATTTCTGTCCACAGCGATGGGTCCAAGGCATCCTGGGTACAGGTAGGGGAGTTATTCTGTAGGGTCGTGATGGTCAGCTCGTTATAGTCCTGCAAAATTCCCACCGGCACATCCAGCACCGTATCGCCAATTTCCCCCTGGGGTAGATTGAGGGGGACGCTACCAATGCTGGTGTCGTTGATGAGGATGTTGAGGTTCGACCGAGTTGCATAGAGGGCGGCAGAATGGCGGAACCGGAGCAGCAGCTTCACCGAGCCCACCGTCCAGTTGCGGGGGCGAGTAAACCGCAGCCGCGTCTCGTCGTAAATGCCCTCTAAACGCAGCTGGTTGCCCACCAGAGGGCTGCGGTTGAACTCCAGCACGTATTCTCCGGGATCTTCAGCCCGGGCTTGGGGGCGATCGCTCGCCGCCTCTATCTCAGGGGCTGATTCAGCATTCTCCCCGTCGGGGGCAGAATCGGTGGGGGCGGCCTGCGCCATCAGCATGGGAGGAGTTGCTGGGGCAGTCCCTGCCGCGGCCAGGGTTGCAAACCCCATGGGCAAACTTAAGCCAGCTAAAAAAAGCAGCAGCCAGGGGCGGTGTTGCCGCGGAATAAGCAGCCGCAGCCAGCGAAATAGGGTAGTGATCAGGGGCATGGGTGGTAGCACAGAGGATAAGCGCGGTGGACAGCCTGTGGTAAGGGCGGGGTAGCCCTTACCCAGGTCTTAGGGCAGGGGGGGAAGGGAATAGCGGTAG
>JBCCAG010000359.1:0-4647 GCA_039814955.1 Cyanobacteria bacterium P01_A01_bin.135 | reverse complement strand
TCAGCAGCAGAGCGCTGGTGACATCGGCATCTCCGGACAAGATAACGCTACCGCCTTCGTCAACGCGGGTACCGCCACCGTTGACCAGTCCCGTCAGACAATCATCAACTACTATTACCGGGAAGCGATCGCCACCTCTGCAACGGCATCGGCAACGACTAACGGCCACCACTGTCAAACCGCGATCGCCCTCCTAAAAACGGTCCCCAACGCTCACCCAAAATATGCGATCGCCCAGCAAAAAGCAGTGGAATACCAAAGCAACCTGCAATACGCCCAAACCCAGGCCGCAAAGCAGCCGTAAGCTGCGATCGCCCGCTATCCTACAGCAGTTGACACTTTAAGCGAGACCGACGAGACAAAAAGCGTCACTGTTGACTCGCCAAGCGCCAGCCCAGAGACTTTACCCATCACCAATGACACCCCAAGTGAGATGGCTGATACCCCAAGTGAGGCAGATGGCATTTTGAGTGAGACTCATATCACCTTGAGTGAGGCCAACCATACCTCAGACATCAGCGATGACACCTCAAGTGAGGCCAACAGCATCCCAAGTGTCACCGTTGACACCTCAAACGTCAGTCCCGAGGCATTATCCATCAGCGATGCCGCTTTAAGTGAGACCAGCGACACCCGAGAAATCAACCCACCTATAACCGCCAACGGCACAAGCTAAAGCGATGGCGCTGTTTAACCACCGCTAAGGCGATCGCCGGAGAGCAATTGCTTTGGGGCTGCAGTCCATGAATTCAAGCTAAATCTGGGGCCGTTCCCGAACCGTTCTCAAAGCGTTCAGGCATTTGGCTAAAGCGTTCCCGAAGGGTTGCTTGATATGCAGAGCCGACAGGCAAACCTCCCGTTATCAGGTGCTGCCAGCGGTTCCCGCTAGAGCTAGGGACCTTGACTAAGGATTGGGCCATGAAAAGTAAACTGGCCCCAGCAGCTAAGCCACTGAGACCAGTTTTCGCGATGAAGAATAGCTGGCTTTTCTTTAGAGCGGACCTAGGTCGCCCATGTGGCGGTACACCATCCAGCCGCTGTCATTACGGTGCAGTATTGAGCCCCGCTGCGTTACGCAGATGGCAACCGTCGCCCGCTCGTCCGGGCCCCGAAATAGGGTTGCGGTCTCTTGAGCTGAACCACCCAGCCCGTACTGATGGCAGGCGATCGCCTCTTCAACAACAATGAACGTCTTGTTGACCGACTCGCAGTATCGCTTCAGGCTGTCGAGCTCTACCCGAATAGTTTGGGCGCAGTGCTCTGGGGAAAGAGTTTTAGCGATGTTGAGCGCAGCTCGAATACGCTGTCGGATTTCTTGCTTGATCTCTTCTTTTGAGGGTGAATGCCTTGCTAAGTTATGTAATCTAGAATCTGCTATAGGCTGACTTAATGTCTGCAGTACCATGTAACACCATACCTTTAGAATTAGCTGATATGGCGATGCTCCCTAGTTTCAGTTTGCGCTGTTCGTAATAAGCGGCTATCCACAAGTAAACGGTGTTAGGGTTTGCCCCCATGTTAGCGTCGTTTATTTATAGACTTCTACTTAATTGAGACTGGCAGTTAATATAAAAGTTCCATTAAGTATTTCCACTAAAAACAAGCTTTTGGCGGTAACAATACACAGTAACCTCATAAATTAGACCTAGAGGTAACTACGAGTTTATTAAGTCGAGTGCCGTAAGTAAACGTAGCTGTCAGGGGGAACGCTCCCGCTTTCGTTTAATTGCGGCCATATACTTAGAAGTAAAGTGACCAAAGCTACAGATTAAAAAGGTGCCACGAATTGTGACACCTGATCAAACCCCCTATCGTTTACTTGTGGCCAGCCACTTAGCTGTTTGCTGTCTATCGAGTGAGATAGATTGTGTTAGGAATAATGGGAAACAACGCGTACTCATACCAAGCCGTCCACACAAAGCTGCGGACCCAGCGCTGCCGTTTTTGAGGGTCAAGGTCATAGTTGAAAGCGCTGCGGGCCGCATCTAGAGAAGACATGTGGTTTTCGCAGCCGCAGCCGTGGTGGTAGGTGTAGCCGTACTTTGAGGCAATGCTCTGCAGCTTCATCTGCACGGCGTACACCTTACCCGCATGGAGGGCGGCGTCCCAAGGGCGCTTATGGCTTTGGTCCCGGGGGTCAAACCGCAGGGCGCGCTCTTCGAAGATGCTGTCGCGGTAAATGGGGGCGAGGTTGACGTGATAGACGCTAGCGGGTAAGTCGTAGCCAAACTCATTAAAAAATTCCTGGACAATGCGAGCAACGCTGAGTTCGGCGGTGCGATCGCCGCTTTGGGCCTCTAGCTCATCAATGATCTGCTCGAAGTTAGAGTAGCGCTCTTTGAGAAAATCCTGGCCGTAAAACGCTAGGGTTTGCTCAGCTAGCGGGCCAAATAATGCGCTGAAGGCAGACTTCAGAGGCTGCAGCTCCGGATTTTCTTGAAAGAGATCGATGTCGCCCTGCTGTAGCTTGTAGTGGAAGAGCTGCGCCATCTTTACGTAGCTTTGAGGATTGCTCATGCCAACGTTAGCGCTGCCGTCTGCGATCGCCTGCCAAGCTTTGGGAAGTTGGGTAATGGGAGTTGCGTTTTCGCCTGAAATTAGGACGTTATTTTGTTCGAGAAGTAGCATAACACCTCTGAGAAGTCTGTTTTGAAACCAATTAACTATAGCAAGCTTTTCTCAGAGGAAAAGCAAGTATTTCGCAATATAACCGTTTAAGGATTCTGTTTAAATATTGTAGTAGGTGATGCAAATCTCTGAATGTAATTTATAGCCACCGTTAAGATCGTTCGTCAAAATCGTTCGCGCACGGTGGCCATATCTGCAGCAGCTCAATCACTAAGTGGCTAGCCACTGTGCAGCGCCGTACGAGGGTAGTGTAAGCCCTGCGGCCTCCACAGCGAAGCTTTTCTACTGGATTTGGAATGGCCAGGCCGGAAGTGCCGCAGCCGCAGCGCGTTGGTGACCACCGACACCGAGCTAAACGCCATTGCCGCCCCAGCAATGACGGGATTGAGCAGTAGCCCAAACACCGGGAACAAGAGCCCCGCCGCAATGGGAATACCAACAATGTTGTAGACAAACGCAAAGAATAGATTTTGTCGAATGTTGTGTACGGTGGCGCGGCTCAGCTCAATGGCCGTGATCACGCCCTGTAGATCCCCCGAGATCAAGGTAATATCGCTGGCCGATATAGCCACATCGGTGCCGGTGCCGATAGCAATGCCCACATCGGCCTGGGCGAGGGCCGGGGCGTCATTAATGCCGTCCCCCACCATGGCAACCTGTCCCCGCCGCTGCAGGGACTTCACCATGGCCGCCTTCTCTCCGGGCCGCACCTGAGCAAACACATCGATTTCGCCTAGGTCACGGGCGATCGCCTCCGCCGTACGGCGGTTGTCCCCCGTCAGCATGATCACCCGTAGGCCCAGGCGACGTAGCCGGTGCAGCGTCGCTGCCGAGGACGACTTGAGGGTGTCTTGGATGCCGACAATTCCCTGCACCGCCTGATCAACGGCAATCCAAATCACGGTTTTGCCCTGCTGCTCCCACTGATCCGTCAGGGACGTCAGCGAAACCTGAGGTGTCACCGCCCCGGTGACATCCATTCCCTGCTCCCGCAGCCAGCGCTGGGCCCCAATCTGCACAAAGTAGCCCTGCACCCAGCCCTGGACACCGCACCCCGGCACGGCCTCAAACTGCTGCAGCTTGGAATCCGCCACGCCCTTAAGTCGGGTTCTCGCGGTTCCACGGGAGACCGGGGGCCGGTCAGCGTATTGAACAATCGCCTCCGCCAGCGGGTGCTCCGACTCCGTCTCCACCACCGACATCAGCCACAGCAGATCTGACTCGCTGAACTCTAGCAGCTGCGGCAGCTCAAAAAAGATGGTAGCCGCGCCGCTGAGGCTAGTCGAGGGAACTAGCTGCACCGAGCGCCGCCCCGCGATTGAAGTCTTGACAAAGTCAGTCACCCGAGGATTGCCTTCGGTGAGGGTACCGGTCTTATCGAACACAATGGTTTTCAGCTTTTGGGCCAGCTCCAGGCTCTCCGCACTTTTAATCAAAATTCCCAGTTCGGCACCCTTGCCGGTGCCCACCATAATCGAGGTGGGGGTCGCCAGCCCTAAAGAGCAGGGGCAGGCGATAATCAGCACATTAATGGTGGTGACCACGGCCAGAGTCACGTTGCCCGTTAGACCCACCCAGAGGCCAAAGGTGAGGAGGGCGATCGCGAGGACCACCGGCACAAACCAGCGGGTCACCCGATCGGCCATCTGCTGAATGGGGGCTTTAGAGGCCTGCGCTTCCTGCACCAGGGCCACAATTTGGGCCAGCACCGTTTCGCTACCCGTGCGCGTGACGCGGAACTTGAGGCTACCCGTCTTATTGAGCGTTGCCCCAATCACCTCATCGCCAGCCTGCTTCACCACCGGCAGACTCTCTCCGGTCACCATGGCTTCATCCACCGAGGTCGTCCCCTCAACAACCGCGCCGTCCAGAGGAATCTTCTCTCCGGGACGGACCCACACCACATCTCCAACCCTGACAGTCTCCACCGGCAGCTCAACCACCGTATCCTGGCGAATCACCCGTGCTGTCTTCGGCTGCAGCCCCATCAGCTTATGGATGGCATCGGATGTCCGCTGG
>JBCCAG010000744.1:0-2399 GCA_039814955.1 Cyanobacteria bacterium P01_A01_bin.135 | reverse complement strand
GCCCAGCAGCCTGCAGGGGGCGATCGCAACCGCTAGCAGCCGCGATCGCGTTAGCCTGTATGCCGAGTCTGGATTCTGGTATGACGCCCTAGCGGAGACGATAGCTGGCGATGCTAGCGGAGATTTGCAGATGACTCTACTCACAGACCTAGCGAATCTAGAGGCCGTTGAAGCAGGTCCGGCGGCTGATTCAGAGGATAGCGAGGCCGCTCCCAGTGATGGCCACAGTGGTCGCCTCCGCGAAGTTATCGAGCAGCTTCAGTAGTGTTCCCCTGGCTACTGCCAGTCCCCGATCAGCAAAAATGGGGCCCAGTAGCCTGGCTTCGATAGGTTTGAGTCATTGCTAGTGAGGGCGGCAACTTGCGCGCTCTGCAGGGCTTTGGCCTTACTAAGGTTAGGATCTTTGAGAAACCCATAGAAGTCGTTGATAATAGTCGCTGTGGAGAAGTCCTCAATTGACCATAGAGAGGCCACAGCGCTGCGGGCTCCCGCTTGGACAGCGACACCCGCTAATCCCAGCGTAGAGCGGTCGTCGCCGATGGCAGTTTTACAGGCGGTGAGGGTGAGTACGTCAATTTGCTGAGTGCCCCCGGATTGTCGTAGGGCCTGCTCTAAATCGCCGATGGTAAGCTTTTTGTTCTTGCCCGTGTCGTCCGTATCACCTGTGACCAGGAAAGTATCCTCTGGCTCAGCTCCGAATTCGCCGTGGGTAGCCATATGGACGATGGAGTACTCTTCTTCCCGTAATGCCTGGCGCAGTCTATTGAAGGTGAAATCAGCATTGAGTAAGCGTTTGCTGCCAGGAAGCTGCTCTTCGATTTGGTTCAGCTCAACGCTAACCCCCTCGAGTGCTCTAAAGTCCTCATCTTCTACCGTCGCCTGCTCGCTGAGACCAAGCGCCAAGGCCCTCAGTCGCCGACGGCGGGTTGGGGATGGCGTCAGGGAAAGGCTGGGGGTCGTGGCAATCGCATAATCTTGAATCAAATAGCGCTTGCTCTCGCGGTCGTAGAGCGCCCCCATAGGGATGCTGCGGAAGATCCCGTC
This sequence comes from Cyanobacteria bacterium P01_A01_bin.135, assembly GCA_039814955.1. Taxonomy (GTDB): domain Bacteria; phylum Cyanobacteriota; class Cyanobacteriia; order CAKZMO01; family CAKZMO01; genus JBCCAG01. The sequence continues at coordinate 1,355 of JBCCAG010000744.1, read as the reverse complement.
TTGAATAAATACTAAGGTTTTGACATCCTTCGCGCTTGCTAGGTCTGCGGCAAAGGGACGAATGAGTTTCTCGTATAGGGTGGCGGACAAGCTAGGATTGAAGGCCGCGTTGACTGAGTTAGGACCCGGGACGTTTGGGTCGTAGGTGTCAGGAAAGTTGAGGCTCTCCTCCAGGCTAAGGCGAAATCTATTTACTAGCTCGTTGATCTGCCGTTCCCCTTGAGAAAGCCACTCCACGCGCCGCTGCCCATCTGGCAGGGTTAATACAACAGCAGTCCTGTCATCGGTAATAAAGGTGCTAAAAATGCCGGTGTTAGGGTAGCTGGCCCCAGCGGCTTCCTCAGCCTCGTCGGCATCTACAGAAGCCAGAATCAAACACTCATCCCCAAAGTAGTTTTGCAATTCTGCCAGCCGCAGCTCATCGATGGTTATCAGGGCAGCGCCAATGTCATCTGCCGGGTCACCCTCCCCGCTAGCAGTTGCACTCTCGTTGGTATCGTCAGGCCCCGTCTGGGAAGTGGTTGCTTGAGCCAGCCGCAGCTCGACTAGCTCCCGGTACAGCGGCTCCACCGCATCGCGAAAATCAAACTGCAGATCTCGTTCCGCCGTCAGGATGTCGCTGCGAATTTTTTTGAGGGTAGTGGCAGCTGCTTCGTAGGAAGCGATCGCGTCATCCTGGGCCGCTTTTTGCCGCAGAATGCGCCCGGTCTGCCACTGCCAGAGATAAAGGCTGTCGTAAGATTCCAGGGCTTGGTCCGCAGCCCACTCCGCATCTTGGGTAAAGGCCAAAGCCTTCTCATAGCGAAGATCGCATTCGTACAGGTGCCCCAGCTTACCGTAGGCAAAGGACTGGGCCCGGTAGTCGCCGGTGACTTGGGCAGTGGCGATCGCCCGTTGCAGCAGGTTCTCGGTTTGGGCGCGGATCGGGGCAGGCAAATCGATTGATGGGCAAACCGTCCCAGATAACGATTGCCGGGGAAGCTCTAGCGATAGGGTAAGCGGCAGTAGAGTCGCTAGGTCAATGGTGGCGTAGGCCTTACTCCGGGATGGCGGCAGCTGATCGAGTAGGGCGATCGCTTGTCGGTAGTTGGCCTGCGCTGCCGACAAGTCCTGAGCCCGGTGACGGGCAGGAATCAAGTTCAGCAAAATCTTGAGCTGACGCGGGGTATCTGCCGCCGACAAGCCAGCTTCAAAAAAGCCAATGGCAGCTTGGTTTTCGTCTTCAGCCTGCTGCCGCAGCGCCGCTGCATCATCGCCCCGCTGCAAGGCCCCAGCCGCCCGGCGATCGCTGGCCCGCGCTCTTTGCAAGTGCAGGCTTCCCAAGCTCATGTTGGCCGCTGCCTGGTAAGTCCCTT
>JBCCAG010000246.1:0-5660 GCA_039814955.1 Cyanobacteria bacterium P01_A01_bin.135 | reverse complement strand
GTCCCCCTCGGTCTCCAATTCAAACTGGTGCTCACTTCGGTAGCCAGGGGCGATCGCCACCCACCGCAGACAGACCTCCGGCTGCAGGTGTACCACCCGGGCGGTGAACCGGGTTTTGGTCTCCTTGGGTAGCCGCCGCATCGCCAGCTTAACCGACGCGCTTAAAGAAAAGGGGATGGCGGGAGTCTGGTCGTACAAAAAGGTGTTCCACTGCCGCCACTGGCGCTTGTCCATTAAGGTATGCCACACCTGGGGGCGAGGCGCATGGATGTCGGTGGAGACGTACAGTCGAGGCATATGGCAATCTTGAATGATTTATTGGGGGACCTACCCCACCCACAGTGATTCGGGAGAGCACTATGGTTAGCGATCGCTGATGCGCGGCTATTGAGCTTTGGTCAGCGCTAGGCTACCGTAGCAATGCTGCCACTATGCTACCTTCTACCGCCATGGTCAGTCTGACCCCCAATCCCAGTTATAGCCTTACCCTGCGTCTTGCCATTCCTAACCAGGCCGGGATGCTGGCCAGCGTGGTGGAGGCGATCGCCGCCGTCAAGGGCAGCATTGGCACCATTCATCTGGTAGAGCAGACCCGTCACCAGGTCATCCGCGATGTGGTGGTAGATGCCTCTAGCTCAGAGCATGCCGAAGCGATCGCCGCCGCCGTGGAAGCGCTCCCGAAAATCGAGGTGCTCAGCACCGATGACCGCACCTTTAAGCTACACCAGGGGGGCAAGATTTCGGTGGAGGGTAAAATTGCCTTTACCGACCAGGGGGACCTGGCCATGGCCTATACCCCCGGGGTGGGGCGCATTTGCCGGGCGATCGCTGAGGACCCAGAGCGGGTGTACGACCTGACCATTAAGGGCAACACCGTGGCCATTGTCACCGACGGCAGCGCGATCTTAGGGCTAGGCAACCTAGGGCCCGAGGCTGCGCTGCCGGTGATGGAAGGTAAGGCGATGCTGTTTAAAGCCTTTGCGGGGCTAGATGCCTTCCCCGTATGCCTGCGCTCCCAAGACACCGACACCATCGTCGAAGCGGTGAAGAACCTGGCCCCGGTATTCGGCGGCGTCAATCTAGAAGACATCTCCGCCCCCCGCTGCTTTGAGGTGGAGGCCCGCCTGCAGCAGGAGCTGGATATCCCGGTATTTCACGATGACCAAAACGGCACGGCCATCGTCTCCCTAGCGGCGCTGCTCAATGCTCTGAAGCTGGTGGACAAGCCCCTGGCGCAGGTGCGGGTGGTGATCAATGGGGCCGGGGCGGCAGGCATTGCCATTGCTAAGCTGCTGCAGGAGGCGGGCTGTAGCCACATTGTGCTGTGCGACTCAAAGGGCATCATCAGTAAAAAGCGAGAGAATTTGACGCCCCAGAAGCAGGCCTTTGCCGTGGAGGCCTCGGGTACCTTGGCGGGGGCGATGGTGGGGGCGGATGTGTTTATGGGGGTGAGCGCGCCAGGGGTGGTGACCCCGGAGATGGTGGCCTCCATGGCTCCCAAGCCCATCGTGTTTGCCATGGCCAACCCCATCCCCGAAATTCAGCCGGAGCTAATTAAAGGCCAAGTGGCGGTGATGGCGACTGGACGCAGCGACTACCCCAACCAAATCAACAATGTGCTGGCCTTTCCAGGGGTGTTTCGGGGGGCAATGGACTGCCGCGCCCAAGCCATGACCACCCGCATGTACCTAGAGGCGGCGGAGGCGATCGCCTCTCTGGTAGACCCCACTGAGCTAGGGCCAGAGCACATTGTGCCCTCGGTGTTTGACGCGCGGGTGGCCAAGACCGTGGCGGCGGCGGTGCAGCGGGCGGCACGGCAGGACGGAGTGGCCCTGCGGTAGCGATCGCCTATTCTAGAAGAAGCCCTTCCCAGCTTACTGGAGGCCCCCCGTGACCCTCACCGTCGCCGACCTCAAACAGTTCCAGCACCAGCACCCCGACCATCGCCTAGAACTCGTCGATGGCGCCATCATTGTTATGAGTCCCTCAGGGTTTGAATCCGATGAAATTGCCGCTGCCATCGTGGCCCAGCTATGGGCCTGGGTCCGGCCTCGCAAGCTAGGGCGCGTCGCCGCCTCTAGCGCCGGCTACATTCTGCCCAACACCGCCGCCGACACTCGCGCCCCAGACGCCTCTTTTGTTAAAGCTGAGCGAATGCGGCGCACCACGGAGGACTTTGCCAGCCTCGTCCCGGATCTAATGTTCGAGGTGCGCTCTAAAACCGACGATCTAGAAAAGCTGCGGAATAAGATTCGTCAGTTTATTGCGCTAGGTACCGTCGTGGGCGCTTTGGTAGACTACCGCAGCGAAACTATCGAGGTATACCGCCAAGACGGAGATGTGGTAGTGCTGGGCAACGGCGATCGCTTTACGGTGCCGGAGCTGCTGCCGGGGTGGGAGATGGCGGTGGATAGCATTTGGGCCCCAGAATTCGATTAGGCCAGGCGTCACCGACAGGAGCGGAACCACCGATAGACCGTAGGGGCGCGCGGCCGTGCGCCCTTGTAATGATGTAGGCCGACCAAGACACATGTGGATTGCGGAAGCGGGCAGCCACAATCACGATGACACGTGGCGCTGCCGCCCGATAGTCGTCGCCAGCTCCGGATGCCCCGCCTCAATCAAGGCCTGGTCCCTGATGCGGCAGGAATCACACAGGCCACAGGGCTCCTCCCCCCCGCTGTAGCAAGACCATGTTTTTTCAATCGGCACCCCCAGCGCCAAAGCCCGGCGCACGATGTCTACCTTGGCATCCTTGACCAATGGAGCCACCAGCTTGGGCGCTTTACCTTCTAGCCCCGCCTTAGAGGAGAGGCTAGCCATCTGCTGAAAGGCGGCCAGGTACTCCGGACGGCAGTCGGGGTAGCCGGAGTAGTCCACTGCGTTGATGCCTAGGTAGATGGCCTCAGCCCCCACCGCCTCAGCTAAGGAGAGGGCGATCGCGATGAACACGGTATTGCGCCCCGGCACGTAGGTGGAAGGGATGTGGTTAGGGTCGATGCCCTCCTGCGGCAGGGCCTGGGCCATATCGGTGAGGGAGGAGCCGCCCCACTGGGCTAGATCGACTGCAAGCTGGTGGTGGGTTTTAATGCCCAAGGCCACCGCCACCGCTTTTGCCGCCTGTAGCTCCCGGATGTGGCGCTGGCCATAGCTGAGGGAGAGGGCTACGGGGGTATAGCCATCGGCGATCGCCTGGGCGGCGGCGGTGGCGGAGTCTAGCCCGCCGGAGAGCAGCACGACGGCGGTAGGGGCGGCAGCGGGCGAGTCAGACATCCCTAGCGCACCCCCAGAAACTTGTGGGTCTGCAGGCTCACCCGCCAGTCGGGGTGGTGCTTCACGTAGTCAACAATCCAGGCTTGGCTGTCGGGGGTGTTCCACTCGGGCTGCAGCAGTTTGACGGTACCTGGGGGAACCTGGGCGGCTTGGGCTGTGGCCCAGTCAAAGTCTTCGGGGTTAGCAATCACCACCTTGAGTTCGCTAGCTTGGCCATAGAGGCTGGGGTGGGGCGGCTTGGAGCGCTTGGGGGAGAGGGTGACCCAGTCGAAACTGCCGCTGAGGGGGTAGGCTCCTGAGGTTTCCAGGTGGATTCTCAGCCCTTGGCGTTTGAGGGCCTGGGTCAACGGGGCTAAATCATGCATTAGGGGCTCGCCGCCAGTGACCACTACGAACTTTGGCTGCTCCGCTTGGGCGGCGGCGGCGAGCTGGGTCACGCTGTGGGAGGGGTGCCGCTGGTGCCAGGATTCCTTAGTGTCGCACCAGGGGCAACCCACGTCACACCCAGCGAGCCGGATGAAGTAGGCGCTGCAGCCGAGCCACATCCCTTCTCCCTGCACGGAGTGAAACGCTTCGACCAGGGGAAGTGTTGTGGCGGTGGGGCGACTGGATAAATTGGGTAGTGAGGCGGAGGGTCTGGGCACGGGTTGCGTTCGCTGAAGGGTCTGTTTTCGGGGATTGTTCTGACCGCGTTCAATTATCTTAGCGTCTTGACATGCTTTGCCTCTGCTCTGCCTTTTGGGCGGTTGACCGCGCCGTTGTTCGTCTTAGCGATCGCGGCGGCAACTAAGACTAATTTGACGTGCAATTAAAGAGTTGCCGGGTGAATGAAAGGATCGCGCGGCCCTGGGCTAAGGTTGCTGGGCTGCGCGAGCGCAAAGCGCTATGGTTAGCACCTTGCGCGACGGTGCATCTATCGCCTGGGTAGCGGAATTCGCTTGGTGAGGATGCGCATCACTTCGTCAGTGCGGTTTAGCGGATGCGGGGGACTAGCCCAAGCGTATTGGCGAGATGGTTGCTGGACCGGTAGGGCGTTGGGAGAACCCAACGCTGTTTACCATCACTTGGAATAAATACGGCAACGTTTATTCTATATTCAGATAGAGATGGTTGTTGAGGCAGGGAAATGCAGGCAGCGGGCGGTGATTGGGTTGCGGAGCGGCTAGCTGAGATCGAGGGTATTCCGGAGGCGTATGAAAAAGCTAACGCCCTTGTAGATTTGGCAGCAGATATGGTGCTGTCTCGCAGAGACATTCTTCAAGAGGCTTTCGATACCGCTTTCAGCATAGAGGATGAAAAGGCAAAAGCCAGTACGTTGGGCGAAATCTTGTCTTACCTAGGTGAGATACCTTCTGAGCTCGTTGAACAGGCCCGCACCATCATTGAAAGGCTCCCGTCTGGGGCAGGACGCAGTCGAGCCTTAGGAGCAGTTGCATCTCACTTACCCGAGCCTGAGCGCTTAGTTCTACTCAAGCGGGCTCTTAACGATCTTCAAGTTAATGAAGAGGGCCTGCTTCAGATCCGTGCGTTAGATACAATTGCCCCGCAACTCAGCGTAGACACTCCAGATTTACTTAGGCAAGCTCTCGATATTATCGGGGCAGTTCAGGATGGCGATTTTCCCGCTTACTTTGTCAAAAGTATGGCTCTAAGAGCTGTTGCCCCTCAGCTGCGTGAGGCTCCTCCTGAGTATCTCCAACAGGCCCTTGAAATTGTGGACAATGTCCAAATCGAATCTAATAAAGTAGAAGTCCTGACTGAAGTTGCCCCTCAACTCAGCGCGGCATTTCCAGAGGGCCTTGGAACAGCCCTTGATATTGTTAGTGGAATTCAAGGAGAGTACTATCGTGCTAAAGCCCTTGCTACGATTGCTCCTTGCCTTGAAGGGACTAACTCGGAGTTGATCCGGCAAGCCTTTAATCTTGCGCAGAATATTCAGACAGACAGACTATTTCGCATCGAAGCTTTAAGCGCAATACTTTCTCAGCTAGATGAAGGCGATCGCCTAGCTACGCTTCAACAGCTTCCTATCATTGTTCAAGAGATTAACGACGAAAGCGATCGCGTCAAAGCTCTATGTACGATTGCCCCGCACCTAAACCAAAGCGATCGCTTGGGCAAGCTGCAGTGGGCCTTTGACCTTGCTCAGCGAATTGAAGACGACTTTAAACGAGCAAAGGCTCTTTGTACTGTGGCACCATGCCTAAGAGAAAGTGAGCGCCTAGGCGCGCTTCATCAAGGTATTGATCAGGGCTATTTCATTCTAAAGATGCGCTTGAGGATGTCTAGGCCAAACTTGCATTTACGCTCAGCCTGAGCCATGTTGTTGAATCCGTTAGAGCGGTACAGGTTCAAGGCAAAGTTGCGAGCTACAGCGAAGAGCTGAG
>JBCCAG010000105.1:0-8636 GCA_039814955.1 Cyanobacteria bacterium P01_A01_bin.135 | reverse complement strand
CTCCAGGAGAGGCTAAACCGGTAGTGCTTTACCCCCAGCGCCGCCATTAGCTGCACGTCTTCCGGGTAGCGGTGGTAATGGTCGCAGGCCACGGCCCCGGTATCATTTCCCAAAACTCGTCCCGGCTGAGCGCTGAAGGTATCCCAAACGCTTGGGGTGCGGCCCGCTTCGGCGATCGCCCCTTCGATTTGGTAGGCCGAGGTGGCGGTGCCCCAGCAAAAATCAGCGGGGAATTGGTACAGCGCGGCGTTCATCTGGTTATGGCGTCCCCATCACGGTTCCACTGTTACAGGCATTCCCACCGCCACTAGGGTAAACAGCTCTTGAATGTCGCGATTATACATGCGCACACAGCCGTGGGAAGCGGCACGGCCCACCGAGCCCTCGTTGGGGGTGCCGTGGAAGCCGATGAAATTATTGCCGTCGGTCCAGAACCCGATCCAGCGCTGCCCCAGCGGATTATTGGGGCCGGCGGGAATGACATCACCGGTGAATGGATTCTCCCAACTAGGGTTCTCAATCATGGTCATCACCTCGTAGGAGCCCACCGGGGTCTCCCAGCCCGCTTTGCCCACCGCCACCGGATAGCTCACTTCCACCGTCTCCCCCCGGTACAGATACACGCGGCGATCGCTGAGCCGCAGCACCAGCTGCATCTGCTGCTTCGCTTCTGGGAACAGGGGGCGCGGGGGACGCAAAAAGCTCAGGTCGTTGGGGTAGCGGGGGGCCAGGGTCGGCAAGGGCGCGGAGCGGGCCGCTGTTGCCCTAGGAGGCTCAGCCGCAGGTGTTGCTTCAGGCCTGGCGTCAACAGCAGGCATGGGCGGTGTAACCGGGGGCGGAACCTGGAGAAACTCGGCTCCCGTCACAGGGCCATCTGAAAGGATTGGCGTTTGGCCCATGGCTGGTCGCTCTGCTGCAGCCACTACAGCCACCAATAAACCGAGTGCCGCCAGAGCGAGCCGCCTGTAGCACTGATCTAGCGATCGCCAGTTTGTTTGCAAAAAAGACCCCATCAGCCAACTCCTTCGTTCGCCTGTAACCCCAATTCAAAAAGCCCCAAATCGGGGAGGTAACAACACCAGTGAGACGGCTTTACGCGCTATGGGTTCGCCGCCATTCCGCTTGAATAGTTTCGATGGTAAACACCGACTGAAAGGCGAGGCCCTGCTCTTGGTATAGCTCAGCTCCCCCCTGAAGGCGATCCACCAGCGCAATCACCTGCTCTACAAGATAGCCTGCCTGCCGCAGTTGGGTCACCGCCTTGAGGGCAGATTGCCCAGTTGTCACAACGTCTTCCAACACCACCACCGGGCTCTGCGCCGGGAGCGGTGGCCCTTCGATAGCGGCCTGGATGCCGTGACCCTTCGACTGCTTGCGCACGATTAGGGCCGCTAGGGATCGCCCTTGGGTTGCCGCTACCACGCTCACCGCCGTCACGATGGGATCGGCCCCTAGGGTAAGGCCAGCGACAGCAGCGCTGTGGCGAGGCACCATCGGCAGCACCACCTGCCCCACTAACAGCCCCCCTTGGGGATGGAGCGTCACCTGCTTGCCGTTGATGTAGTAGCTGCTGCGCTGCCCTGAAGAAAGGACGAAATCTCCCTCTTTGTAGGCGACCTCACAAAATAGAGACAGCAACTGCTGCTTGGCGGCAGCGCTGTCAACCTGGGAGGCATGGGGGAGCTCGGAAGCTGGCGAGGGTGACGCAGCCGGAGTGGTCATGGCGGTTTAGGTCAGGGTAAGGATGGGGATGGGAAAAGCGGAGAATTTTGACAGCGTGGGCGATCGCTCGTCGCGACCAGGCTCCAAAGTGCTCCGCAGGGTCACGCAAGCGGCCCCGCATAGAAGAAGGTAACGCTATAAATCATACTCCGCGGGCATGTTGACGGTAACATGGTCATCACAGTTAATGGTAGATTCAGGGCATCATCTGGTCAGACTGTTAGCTAGACTGTGCGCGGCTGACACTGTGCGTGGCTAACTAAGTGCGGCTGTAACTGCCGCTATTTTGAAAAAACGAGTTGTCCTAACGGAGACGTTAACCTATGACCTGTCAACTAATTCGAGCAGTCGCCTGGGTGAAGCTGGCGCTGGTTGCTCCCGTTGCTGCCGCTGCGCTCTGCCTGCCGGCGACAGCCCAAGAGCGACCCGGCTCCATTCAAGAGGAGTTTGAAGACGCTTTCTTCTCCCACGATGAGATTTTCTTTAACAACCGCACGATTCCCCGCCAGGTGAGCTATCTATTCGGAATCGGCTTTACCGACGTTGAAATTATTAACGACGGCCAGGCAGTTCATGAAGTCTACGAAACGGTAATGCTGCAGCAGCGCACCGACGGGCCGCTATTGCGGACCCCTGATCTGGCAAACCCCTACGACAGCTCACTATTTACCCGCCGCCTCGTTGATGAGCAGGTATTTGATGATCGCCCCTTGAGCCAGCCGCTTCCGCCGCCGCCGCTTCCGCCCGGTCCGGTTCCAGCATTGTGGTAGGGCTGTTTCCGCAACGCCCTAGTTGCGGTGACGCTCTGATTGCGATAGCGCTACAGTGAATAATCCAGGGTGCAGGAATCGAACCTGCCTAAGGCGAATTATGAGTTCGCTGCCTCATCCGCTCGGCCAACCCTGGGGATGATGCCCTCCATCTTAGCTTGAATCTCAAAACTATCTACGGTGACCTGTAGCGTCTCGGACTTGCGACTATGCGACTTGACCCAATTATTGCCGCCACGTTCATCTTTCTTTCTCTAATGGCTGGAGCGACAGTCGTCAGCGGTCTGTGGGGCTACACCTTAGGGCGCTCCGCCCTGCGAGGCATTACCCAGCCCGATATGCGACCGGCCCGCTTTGATGAGCCGAGCGGCGATCGCGTCCAGCGCAGCAAAATGGTGTTCATCGAAGAAGAATCCATCCTCAATGATCTAGAAGCGCGCCTCAACGGGACTTCTCCCTCACCGCAATGACCTCTGACATTGGTCTCAGGCTGCTGGCGATTGCCGTCTTAATCGCAATCAACGCCTTTTTTGTTGCCGCGGAATTCTCCATCGTCTCCGTGAGGCGATCGCGCATCAGTCAGCTCGTCTCCTCTGGAGATGCTCAGGCCAAAGCGGTACAGGCCCTGCAGCGCAGCATCGAGCGGCTGCTTTCCACCACCCAGTTAGGGATTACCCTCTCTAGCTTGGCCTTGGGCTGGATTAGCGAAACGACTCTGGCGCAGCCCATTGGCCACTTAATTCGCAGCCAATTTCCCCAGTCCGTTGGCGGGTTGGCCCACGCTGTCAGTACGCCGCTGGCGTTTATCCTGGTGGCCTATCTGCAGATTGTCTTAGGGGAGCTGTGCCCCAAATCCGTCGCCCTAATTGACGCCGAGCGGCTGGCCCGCGTCTTGGCCCCCCCCAGTACGGCGATCGCCCGCTGCTTCAATCCGTTCATCTGGATCCTCAACCAGTCCACTCGCTTGCTGCTGAGGCTTCTGGGCATCCGCTACCAGCCCGAGACCCTCTCCAGCCGCCTAACGCCGGAGGAGCTGCAGCTGATCATCAGCACGGCCACCGAATCCACTGGGCTAGAAGCCGATGAGCGAGAGTTGCTCAACAACGCCATTGAATTTGGGGATGTCACCGTCGGGGAGGTGATGGTGCCCCGCACCAGCATCGTTGCCCTGCCCTCAGACGCCACCCTAGAGCAGGTTCTCAGCGAAGTCAACACCAACGGCTACTCCCGCTACCCCGTTATGGGAGACTCCCTAGACGACATCAGCGGTATCTTGGCGTTTAAAGATCTGGCTCAGTCTCTAGCGTCGCCAGATCAGGGTCTCCAGCAGCCCATTTCCGCCTGGATCAGGCCCGCTCGCTTTGTCTCAGAATCGATGCTGCTCAGCGAACTGCTGCAGCTGATGCAGCGCTCCGGGCAACCGATGGTCATGGTGGTGGATGAATTTGGCGGCACGGCGGGGCTGATCACCATGCAGGATTTAGCGGCAGAAATCATCGGCGGGGCCGCGGAGCTAGAGCGAGAGCAGGAAGCCTCAGTGAGATCATTGGGAGAGCAGACCTACTTAGTCCAAGCCCAGCTCGACATTGAGGAAACCAACGAAATCTTGGACATGAACCTGCCCCTAGCCGACGAGTATCAAACTTTGGGGGGCTTCCTCATCCACTACCTGCAAAAGATTCCCCACCTGGGGGAGGTGGTGCAGATTGGCCCCTGGGAGATGACGATTATTTCTATGGACGGGCCCCGGCTGCACCACGTCCAGGTGCGGCGGGTGGAGTCTACTACTGCCCAACCAGATATGGGCCCAGAGAGCAATTGGGAGGACTATGCCTACGAAGAAGCGGTTGACCGCGGCTTTGAGGCTTCAGCGTCAGAAGTCCCGCTGGCGGCACCAGACCCACCGGGCCAGATATCTCGCTCAACCCCAGACTCCGACGAGTGAAGGATGGTGCAATTACAGCATTTTCCATGCTGGTGGAGTATAGAGGGTGGCGGCTACCAACCCCCAAATCCGTACCTTACGTAGATGGACATTGCTATTAGGAGACAGACATGTACTGGCTGATGAAATCTGAACCCGATGTCTATGGAATCGCTGACCTGCAGCGGGACGGTGAGACCCTGTGGGACGGCGTCCGCAACTACCAGGCCCGCAACTTTCTGCGGCAGATGCAGGTGGGCGATCGCGCCTTTTTCTACCACTCCAACACCAAGCCCCCCGGCGTTGCGGGGCTGATGCGGGTTACCGCTGCCCAAGTAGTGGACCCCACCCAGTTTGACGCTAACAGCCCCTACTTTGACCCAAAATCGACCCAGGAGGAGCCGCGCTGGCAGACCGTCAAAGTCGCCTTTGAGGAAACTTTTAGCGAACTGCTTTCCCTGAGTGCTCTGCGCCAGCAGTTCACGGAAGAAGATCTGCTGATTTTGCGGCGGGGCAATCGGCTTTCGGTGGTTCCTATTGAGGAGCCGGTGGCGGAAAAGCTAATTGCCTTAGCGGGCCGCGCAGGGTAGATGGACGATGACGGCCGTCCCTACCGCTGTTTGCGGATAGCAGGCGGAAACCAGCTTGCTCTCGGCTGCCGGACTATGGACCGTCAACTGCCCCTGCATTTGCTGCGTCAGCTCTTGGGCGATCGCCAGCCCCAGGCCAGTACCGGGAATATCCCCCTCCGCCTGCACCCCGCGAAAGTGACGCTCAAACAGGTGCGCCTGATCCGCCGCCGGAATCCCGGGTCCGGTGTCGGCAATTACAACGGCCTGCAGAGCCTCTGCCACTGAAGCCACCGGCGAAGACTCTGGCGAAGACTCTGGCATCAGCACTTCGACGTAGCCCCCATCGGGGGTGTATTTGATGGCATTATCCACTAGGTTGTTGAGGACTTCCTGTAGGGCCGTTGCGTCGGCCCTCACCCAGCAGGGGGCAATGGGCTCGTAATGCACCGTGACGCTGCGCTCTTGGGCGATCGCCGTTGCCGTCTGCATCAGGGGCGTCAAAATGCTGCCTAAATCTAGGGGGGCGAGCTGCAGGTCCCCGCCGGTTAGCAGATGGGAGGAGGGCACCGAAACGGCAACACCGCTGCCGATGTCGGAGTCTAGGGCATCTGCTAGGTCCAAAGTCTCTAGCGTCGCGTCGCCGCTGTCTACCGAGTCAGCGACCCTTGCCGGCAGGGTGGGCGGCAGCGGCGCCATTAGCTGATCGAACTGCTCCAGCAGTTGGCGAATGCGCTCACTTTCACGGGTGATCCCTTCTGCTGCCGCCCGATTAGGCTCCCCGGGCTGAATACGCCGCATCAGCAGCTTGCCGAAGGTTTGAACGGCTGTCAGCGGATTGCGCAACTGATGCAGCAGGGTGTCCAGCATCGTATCCTGCTGCTGGTGAAATGCTTCATAGGCTAAATGCTGCTGCCGCAGAGTCTGGTTGAGCCACCGGCTGCGACGCTCTAGAACACAGCCGGCCGTCAGGCTATTGGTAATCTGCTCGATTTGGCGCTGCTCAAAACTGCTCCAGCTCTTGTCTACATGGTCAATCACCAGCAGCCCCAGCACCATGTTGCTGTAGGACAGCGGAATCACTAGCTGACTGCGATCGCGGTGACTCGGCTGGTCAGGCAAGGCCGACTTTCCCTCTGGCAGGCGCTCTGCTGGTAAGGGGACCTCTTCTAGCACCCCCTGTAGAGCGCGGGGTAATCTGTAGAGCTGCAGCCCTGTGGAGCGCCCATCGGAAGACGGGTCGGCCTCTGCTTCAAACGCCAACCCATCTACCCCGCCGCCGTCTGCCGCTGGTTCAGCTACCTGCATCTGCCAGTCAGACGCGACTGCCTGGGACGAATCAGCGGAGAGCGGCGCTTCTAAAAGCAAGGGGGTATCGATGTGCAGATCAAAATCGGGATAGACCGCTACGGGGACGAGCGCCGTTTCGTCCCCATCATGATTCGTATCGCTCATTAGGTAGACTATCCCAAATGACAAGCTCAACCCCTGCACCAGCAGCTTGAGCTGAGCCTGGCAAAGGTCTATAAATTCCTGGCTGACTGACATAGGGTGGGATGGGGTAGCTTGAGCAGTATCACTAAAGGTAGATTGACACAATACGGTAATGGGCGGCTTCAGCTTCCCAAACTAGCGGCGCACCAGCCTTTCAGATCATCAGAAATTCGTGGAAAGGCCTACCAGTCAGGCATTGAGTGGCTTGCAGTAATCAGCACCGCCGCAGATTGAACCGCCCGTAAACCACGCATTAAATTTATGTCGAAGGATTAAGCAAAGTTGAAATTTTTAGGTCAAATCGATATACTTGCGACGGTTTAGTTTGTAACCACGACTACATCTAGCTTGGATTTGGGAGGTTAGGAGGTTGGCAAGAAGACGTAAGCGCAAAAGCCGCAGACGCCTGGAAGGACGCAGGATTCTAGAGCAAGTGCCGCAGTATAGTATCGAGAGCGGCAACGACAAACCGGTAACGGCTGCACGAAAGTTCATTCACTCTGAGGGTATCGTGCCACCGGCTGTACTACTGGTTAAACGTAATGAGCATACCACCGATCGGTACTTCTGGGCGGAGAAAGGGCTGTTTGGTGCTCAGTATGTGGAAGAGAATCACTTTCTCTTTCCCAGTTTAGCTTCGCTATTTGAGAGCGAAGGGGAGGCCGAGGCCCTCGTGCTTAGCGCTAAGTAGCGCTTCTCGGCTGTTTCTCTCAATTAGTTACGCCTTGCGCTGCCGACTCAGGCTTAGTGGCAACTTCGAGAATGCGCTACTAAGGCCTAGTTATGAGCGGAGCAGACCAGGGCGATCGCGGTCAGGGGCTTCCTTCCACAAGATTGAGTAGGGATAGACCACTGGAAGACATCTGGGGCGATGCTCAGCAGGAGCGTCGCCTTTTTGCTGCCTTGTTAACGAGCATAATGGACCCGAAGCATCAGTCGCCCTACCTGGAGGCATATTGTGTGTACTTATTTGTACAGATTCGCTCGCTTTGGTGATTGCTGACTCAGTTTAGACCGCGGACACCGCAAAGACTGTAAACATTATCGTCACATTGCCCGCAATCGGCAGTTGCTCAGTAGACAATTGGGGATGGCATACTGAGACCCGCTACGGCTGTTGACTGAATCGACGGCTACGGCGATGGCTCAGGTGGTGGCTATAGTCTGATTCGTAGAACGGCATAGCTTATGTCCCGGCTACTCAAGCTCATCGTGTTTCCCTATGAAAACGTTCAATCGCGTCCCCAAGACTGAAGCAGAAGTCCGTACTCGCATTCTCGACAAGGCCCAGCAGCTCTTCTCTCGACGGGGCTATGCCGGGACAACGACGCGAGAACTAGCGCAGGCGGCTGGCGTTGCCGAGGGCACATTATTCCGGCACTTCGACAACAAAAAATCTATTTTGATTGAGGTGGTAACGCGCGGCTGGGTGGAGTTGCTGACTGACCTACTCACCGAACTCAGCGAAATGGGCAGCTACAAGGCCATTGACCAGGTGATGCGCCGCCGCATGCTGAGCTTCAATCAAAACGCCGACATGCTGCGGGTGTGCTTCATGGAGGCCCAGTTCCACCCCGATCTGCAAGAGCGCATTCAAACCGAAGTCATCGACAAAATGATGGACGTGACCGAGGCTTTCTTCGAAACGGCCATGGCCCGGGGCACCTACCGACCCATGAACCCCCGGCTGGTGGCCAAGGTGTTTTTGGGAATGTTCACCGTGGCTGGGTTTAGCGACAGCACCTTGATGCCAGAAGATACCTCTTTAGAAAAGCGAAAGGAGATGGCGGAAGGCATCGCCGACATTTTCCTCAATGGGGTGCTGCCCCAGCCGGTGGCCTAGCGCTAGCGCATTTTTGTACATTCTTCTAAGAAACGGTAGGCTCCTCGGGGTTACCCGCCTTCGGCGGGTTAGATACTCTAAATATCTCGTTCCGCAAAGGTCATCCACTGCTCTGTCGCTGCATCGATGTCGGCGCTAATCTGGGTGAGCTGCTGAGTGAGCGCTTCTAGCACCGAGAAATTAGCGGCATTTTTGACCAGCTCGGCCTCTAGCTCGGCCTTTTTCGTCTCCATCTGGGCGATCGCCTCCTCCAGTTTTTGGTACTCCCGCTGCTCGTAGTTAGACAGGGGCTTGACCCGCTGGTCCTTTGAAGG
>JBCCAG010000731.1:0-2455 GCA_039814955.1 Cyanobacteria bacterium P01_A01_bin.135 | reverse complement strand
GAAGACCTCGATCCGCTGATGCGTATCCTGGTGCAGGCATTGCTACCCACGGGCTAGCTCGCCGCCGTAATGGGTAGCGCTCCTGCTTCTAGCCGCGATAAGTCAACGGAGTGGCTAGCACGCTCAATGTCGAGCCCAACGAGCTTGCCGTAGGCATCAAAATCCAGAACAATGCCGGGCGCAACCTCTTGAGAATCTGCACTAGGCCTATCAATCAGGCTGATGTAGAGCGAATCAGTTTCTGGATAGTAATGAAACTTCATGGCGTCGTAGGTTTAAACGCAGTGTAACCGCTGCAGAACAAGACAGATGGGACCTAAGGATGCCCAGCCACCCCTTTCCGCGACCAAAACGGCGATCGCCGCAAAGACTTTGTACTACTCTTGCGGCCCGCGCCCCAATACGCTAATCTCGTCTCTTGAGAGCTGCCTTCCGCAGCTTGGCTCCCAAGAATTTGGCCTTAACCGGGAGCGGGTACCACGGCAATGGTACTCCGCCCCCTAACCCCCTCAGCAGATTACGCCTGCTTCGGCGGCTATCGGTAGCATACAGCGACCCGGCAGCCATCCCGAAACAAGTCACGCTAAAGGGATGGCTGAATTCCTGGGTTTCCTCAAACAACACAAAAGGAACCCAAGAATGACAATTCAACACCGCGCGATCGCCCATCCCACCGATGAGGCGGCACAGAGCCCCACACCCCCGCACGGGCAGATTTCGCAGCAGCGATCGCCCTCTCCAACATCCGATGGCCAGCCACACAACGCCTCACTCGAAACCACCCCCGCCCCGTACGGGCAGGTTTTGCAGCAGCGTTTCGGATCACCGACACTTATCCCCCAAACCTGCCCCGACAACCCCATCACCCCCATCAACGGGGCCGACTACGACTACATCCACCACATCCTCATCGGCTCCCCCCAAGGCGTGACCGACGCTATTAATAGGCTGCACCCGGGCCACCGAATAGAGCGCCACCGCTGGACCCCGCTCATCGCCGTCCGCGAAGCCGGCATCCACATCACCCCCGCCCAAGGACAGGTAATCAGCTACCTCATCCAGCAGCGGTCCACAGCTCAGCAGTAATCACGTTTACTAGCCCTGCCTGCGTGCAGGGCCGAAGATGCTGTACGCCAGGCTAAGCGGGCTGCTGCAGCCACAGCCCGCTGTAGGTCACCCCAGAGTCATCGGGCTGCACCAGCAAAAAATGCAGGCCCCGGCTGCGCTGACAGCGCCGCTGAAAAGTCTGCCCCGCCTGGCTTACCACCTCGTCCTCAAAAGTTGCCATCACCCAGCGATCGCTCAGTCCCGCCTCTAAAATCAGGCCATCCGGCGCGCCGGGGATATAGCTGAGACAAACCGGATCCTGTTCTTGGAGCCACTGGGCTAGCCGCATGGACTGCCGCCCCGCGTCAATCACCACGCCGGGAATCGGTAGGTCAGAGGGGAGCTTCAGGCTGAGGGGATGCAGGGCGGCGGGGGCGCTGCGAATTGGGATGGGCGTCTCCTCAATGAAGGTCATTAGGTCACCAGCAGCGATCGCCCCAAAGCGCCACTGCTCCCCCTGTAGGTGCTCTGGCAGCGGGACTGGCGGCAACGATTCCACGGCGCTGGGCTGATAGGCTTCCCCGGTGTAGCCTTCCATGGACTGGTAGACGCCGATGCGGTCCTGCAGGTGGGCCTTAAGCAACCGGGTGCGCCGGGTCGCCGCCACCGAAATATCCAGCGGCTGAGCCGCCGCCACCAGCAAACTCAGACTCTGGGGCCGAAACACCTGAATTTCGTCGGGGCGGTGGTGGTGCTGCAGAATCGTTTCAAGTTGGGCGGTAAGCCAAGCGGAATTAGCGTCGCTCTGACGGCAAAACGCGTGCACCAAAAACTCTGCCTCCGGGCAGCAGATCACCAGCTCCCACACCGGCTGGCCGTCTTGCTGCAGAGGGCGGCGGTAAAAGTCGGTCTGCCAGGTAATCACGGGGTTCCCTCGCTAGGCAGGGCGGCGTTGAGCTGCGCCTCAAGCTGGGCCAACCGCTCCTGGAGGGCAAACACATCCTGCCGGGTTTCAATCACTAGGGTCGCCAGCTGATCGTAGTTAGGGGCTGCCGCTGCGGGGGGCGGAGCCGCTTGTATCTCAGGTGACCCTATTCCCTCGCGCCGCTGCAGCCGGTTAATCTGACCGCCTAGCTGGTTGACTTGGGACTGCAGCGATCGCACCTCAGTTTCGAGGCGAGACACGCGGAACGAGTCCTGCTTGCCGGTGCCCCAGGCCGGGCGGGCTAGCAGCAAGGCTAGCAACCCTAAAAGCAGCCAATAGCGACTAGAGCTTAGCGCCGCACTCAGGGCAGAAGTTATTTTTCGCAGAATTTTTAGCACCGCAGCTTCCACAGACGACTTGATCGGCCTCACGCTTGAGGCGTTGGGGCAGCCCTAGCATGTGGGCATTGCCCTTACCCGGTTC
>JBCCAG010000890.1:0-1800 GCA_039814955.1 Cyanobacteria bacterium P01_A01_bin.135 | reverse complement strand
CTCCACCGCCCGCCACATCACCTCGGCACGGGCCTGCTTTTGCCGCTGGTAGGCGTCGCTGCCGCGTTCTAGTCCCTCCCACAGCTCGTAGGGCTCGCTGCCTGGCGTGTAGGCATGGATCACCTGCTTCCCCGGTGGGGCGAGGGTGGGATCTAGGCGCGAAGGAATTGAGATCAGCACAACGTTCTGCGGGGCGGTGACGCCGCGCTCCCAGTCGTTGACCACGATGTAGTGGCAGGCTAGCTCCGGTAAGTTGGCTCCATCAATACCGCAGTGCAGATGCATGAAGCTGGGGCAGGGGGGCAGGTCAGGGTCGACTATCCCCGGTGCCGACCCTTTCAAGAGCGGCTGGGTATCCCACACAGAGCCATTAGCGATCACGGCTTGGCGCGCTGCGATCGCCCCCGCCTGAGTCTGGATCCCCACCGCCTGGCCCTGCTCCACCAAAATTTGGTCCACATGGGTGCCCAACAGCAGCTTTCCCCCAGCGCGCTCTAGCCCCCGCACTAGGGCATCCACTAGGGCCTGGCTCCCCCCAATGGGATAATCGAGCTGGACATTGGGGCGGTACCAGTCGGCAAACATAAACGCCATCTCAGCGGCGCTGGTGCCGCTCGCTGGGAGGCCTGAGAGCAAGAAGCAGAGTAAATCTAGCCAATTGCGAATAAACGGGTCGCTAATGGTTTTATCCATGACGGTGGCAAAGCTGCCTGAAAGCTGGGCCATCTGCCAACCGTGGCGCAGCAGCGCGGGGGCAAACCGCCCCACCGTCAAAGCTGCCTTCCAGTCCCAGCGCAGGGCCACGGGGGGCAGCGCGGTGGCCGCTTGCCCTAAGGGATAGAGCTGCTGCTGCAGATGCCGCCACTCTTCAACGGCCTGAGGACCCCGCAGCCGCGCCAGCACGGTGCAAAACTGGTTGCCCCCCACCTGGGTGTCGAAATTTCCCTCCGGCAGGCAGCAGCCCCAGGTGTCGTAGTTCACCCACTCCGGCGATTCGCCAATCAGGTCCAGGACGTGGCGCAGGGGATTGGGGGAAGGGTGGGAGAGCCCAGAGTAGAGGGAAGGCCCCGAGTCAAAGTGGAAGCCCTGTCGCTGGAAGCCGTGGGCAGCCCCGCCGGGGATGGTGTGGCTTTCGCAGACGACTACCTTTAGCCCCTGATGGGCCAACACCGCAGCGGCGCTGAGGCCCCCGATTCCGCTCCCAATGATAAC
This sequence comes from Cyanobacteria bacterium P01_A01_bin.135, assembly GCA_039814955.1. Classification (GTDB taxonomy): domain Bacteria; phylum Cyanobacteriota; class Cyanobacteriia; order CAKZMO01; family CAKZMO01; genus JBCCAG01. The sequence goes on along the minus strand of JBCCAG010000890.1, from coordinate 588 downwards.
GACGTCGGCTGAGGCGATGGGGCTCATGCCTCACCGTCCCAATAGTCCACTGCCGCGGACGTGTAGCCGAAGAAGGAAAACGTCCGCTGGGCTTTGTCGCCGCCGGGGGGGCTACCGGCAAACACCCCAAACTTCCCGGAGTCAGGGTACTCCATCACGTCTGGCGCTTCCATGGTGCTGACGGCCAAGTAGCGCAGCTCAGCGTCAGAGGTGTTGTGAATTTGGTGGGCGCTGCCGCCGGGCGGGGCGCAGATCACATCTCCCGCCTGAAGCGGATAGGTGCGATCGCCGTAGCGCAGGGTGCCGCTGCCCGCCAACACCAAGAACATTTCCTCGTTGGCATGGTGACGGTGCAGGGGCCAACCCGCCTTGCCAGGCGGTAGGACCACTAAGCGGTAGCCGAGCTTTTGCGCCCCTAAGTGGGAGCTAATGTTGCCCAGCTTGGCCGCAAAGCCATTACCATTCCCCCAGTGGGTTAGAGGGAGGTTATCTAGATTGAGGATGGGGTTAGGCGGCATGGCGAAGCGGTCGGGCAATGCCCTGATAGGTAGGGTTTAGATTTTAGAAAGCCTTTGGAGGGCAAAGTTT
>JBCCAG010000363.1:0-4616 GCA_039814955.1 Cyanobacteria bacterium P01_A01_bin.135 | reverse complement strand
TCCAAAAGAACTCGGGTTTTCTCAAGCTCTTGCTTATCGACCGCATCCACCAGCTCACCGCTGCAGGAACGAACGGAGAACCGCAGCACAGTCAGGCCATGGTCCTCTAAACTTAAAATTTCTCGACGAATAAAGCTGTGGCTAACTTTAGGATATTGATTAACCAGGTAAGCGACGGTGGACATAAGGATAGGAGTTTCAAATAGAAACAGCGGGATCTAGTAAAAATTAGCCCGATAAGGGAAACTGGCGATATATCTCCAGTAAACCCCGTTCTATCCATAAAATATTACGATGCCTACATAAAGACCCGGGTTCAGACAGATAATTACCGAGTCTTCATGATTCTCTAAAGCGTCGCTGGGACCCAAGCAAAGGGTTCCTGAAGCCCCTAAAATTCTCCATTGAGAGCTGCCCCGCACCGTTCGCACAGCAGCGGGTGCTCCGCCAGCTTGCCTACGCTAGGGGAATGGTTCCAGCAGCGATCGCACTTCTCCCCCTCAGCGTCTACCACACCGACAGCGATGCCCTCAGTTTGAGCGCTGTACTTGGCTTCAGTGGCCGCCTCAGGCGAATCTACCAGTTCCACCTGAGAGGTGATGAACAGGTAGCGCAGCTCGTCTACACCATTGCCCTGCAACGCCTCGGGGTTCATGTCCTCTAGCCCCCGCCGCAGCGACGCATCCGCCACGTAGAGCTTCACCTTAGCATCCAGGGAGGAGCCGATGGCCTTGTCGACGCGGGCCTGTTCCAGTACCTTGTTCACCTGCCCCCGCAGCTCCCGCAGCTCCGGCCAGTAGGCCGCCAGGTCGGGGCGTACCCAGTTCGCATCCAGCACTACCCAACCGGCCTGGAACACCGACTTGTAGGGCGTTTCGTAAGGTAGGTTCTGCCAGATATCTTCTGCCATGTGGCACATCACCGGAGCGATCGCCCGCGCTAAGTTTTCAACGGCCACTGCCAACACGGTCTGGCAACTGCGGCGGCGCTGGCTATCAGCGGCGCTGATGTACAGCCGGTCTTTAGCGATATCCAGGTAGAAGTTGGACAAGTCCACCACGCAGAAGTTTTGCACCGCCTGGAAGAAGCGGAAGAACTGGTAAGTATCAAAGGCATCGGTGACGTCAGCGAACACCTCCGTCATCCGGTGGAGCATGTACTGGTCTAGCTCTGGCAGGTCGTCGTAAGCCACCACGTCAGTTTGAGGGTCAAAGTCGTGCAGGTTGCCCAATAGGAAGCGGGCGGTGTTGCGGATTTTGCGGTAGATGTCGGAGAGCTGCTTCAAGATGCTCTTACCCAGGGGCATGTCCGAGGAGTAGTCCACCGAGGACACCCACAGCCGCAGCACGTCTGCGCCGTAGGCGGGGTTCTGCTTTTTGTCTTTGCCCCCCTCGATGATCACCGCTGGGTCCACCACGTTACCCACCGACTTGCTCATCTTGCGCCCCTGCTCATCCAAGGTGAAACCGTGGGTAAGCACGGTTTTATAGGGTGCGTGGCCGTTGGTGGCCACGCTGGTAAGCAGGCTGGACTGGAACCAGCCCCGGTGCTGGTCCGATCCCTCTAGGTATAGGTCCACGGGGTAGGTCAAGGCTCTCCGCTGCTTCGCCACCGCTGCCCAGGACGACCCTGAATCAAACCATACGTCCATGGTGTCGGTGCCCTTGCGGTAGGCTTTGCCGTTGCTGCGGTAGGGTTCGGGCAATAGATCTTCAATGGGTAGTTCCCACCAGGCGTCAGAGCCCTGCTCGGCGAAGATTTGCTGGATGTGGCTGATGGTGTCCTGGTTCATCAGCGGCTCGCCAGTCTCTTCCTCGTAGAACACCGGGATCGGTACCCCCCAGCTCCGCTGCCGGGAGATGCACCAGTCGGAGCGCTCGGACACCATGGCGGTGATCCGGTTTTCACCCTGGGCCGGTACCCAGGTAACATCGGCGATCGCTTCCATGGCCTCGTCTCGGAACCCCTCCACCGAGGCAAACCACTGCTCGGTAGCCCGGTAGATCGTGGGCTTTTTGGTGCGCCAGTCGTAGGGGTAGCGGTGCTGGTAGGCCTCTTCCTTGAGCAGGGCTTTGGCTTCCTGCAGGGCTTCGATGATCGTGCCATTGGCATCTTTGAGCACGTTTAGTCCCGCGAACTGGCCTGCCTCTTCAGTAAACTTACCGGCAGCGTCCACCGGAGAGAGGATCGGCAGGCCGTAGCGTTGGCCCACCCGGAAGTCGTCCTCGCCGTGGCCAGGGGCGGTGTGTACCAGGCCCGTACCGGACTCGGTAGTCACATAGTCGCCGCCGATGACGATAGGGCTTTCCCGGTCAAACAGGGGATGCTGGTAGGTGCAGTGCTCTAGGGCCTCGCCGTTGAGTTCGGCTTTGACGGTGAGCGGTGTGCCAAAGGTCTCGCTCAGGCTTTCTGTCAGGTCCTTGGCTACCAGCAGATACTTGTAGGGCGTCGGGTTGCCCTCCCCCATCTCTACCACCGCATAGGTGAGCTCCGGATTCACCGCCACCGCTAGGTTCGCCGGAATCGTCCAGGGCGTCGTGGTCCAGATGGCGACGCCTAAGCTACCCAGGTAAGACCCCAGCACTGGCTCCGCCGCCTCTGACACCTGGCGCATCTCAAAGGCCACATAGATACTGCGAGACACATGGCCTTCCGGGTACTCCAGCTCCGCCTCGGCTAAGGCCGTGCGGGAGCTGGGGCTCCAATGGACGGTCTTCAGCCCCCGGTAGATGTGACCCTTGACCACCATCTCCCCAAACACGCCGATCTGCGCCGCCTCGTACTCGGGCTGCAAAGTAAGGTAGGGGTGGTCCCAATTTCCCCAAACGCCGTAGCGCTTGAAGCTCTCCCGCTGCTGGTCCACCTGCTCCAGGGCCCACTGCCGCGCTTTTTTGCGCAATTGAATCGGGGTTAGCTCGCGCCGCTCCGAGGACTTCATGGCCTGCAGCACTTTGAGCTCAATCGGCAGGCCGTGGCAGTCCCATCCGGGGATATAGCTGGCCTTGCGCCCCTTCAAGAGCTGGTACTTATTGATGATGTCTTTGAGGGTTTTGTTGAGGGCATGGCCGATGTGCAGCGCCCCGTTAGCGTAGGGTGGCCCGTCGTGCAGGGTAAAGGGCTCGCCGGGATTGGTCTCTGCCAGGGTCTCGTAAATCTTGTGCTCCGCCCAGAACGCCTGCAGCTCCGGCTCCCGCTTAGCGGCATTGGCCCGCATGTCGAACGAGGTCTTGGGGAGATTGACGGTGTCTTTGTAGGTTCCTGCTTTGGTCACGGCGATATGGGATAACAAGACGACAAGGGAACTGGCGCTTGGGCGATATGAGCTGCCTACATTGACCCAGCGGTTGGGCCGATATCATAGAGGTAGGAATAACAGCACACAGCTTACACCTTTATTTAAAGCTCTATCCTACTGTGTATCTCTGATGAGGTGTTAAGCCGGGTGAGACTTTGAGCCAGGAAGTGACGCACCTTGAACAGCACAGACAGCTGTATCGTTCCAGACCGGCCTACATTGGCTACGGAACTTCGGTTCAGGGCGGTAAGGAAAACTTCACGGTGGTGCAATCAAGTATGGTGAATCGATGGTGGGCTAGCCCACAGCTTAAATCGCTACGGCACCAGAGGGCGATCGCGGCAGGACAGCTTCATAGCTCGAGAAAAGGGCGGCATCGCCGCTTAGGCCTAGCCTGGGGACGCGCCTCTAGAGGAATGGGCCAAGACTCCCGCCGACCGGCAACCCGTCGCCGCAGTCCGACCGCAGGCTATGGACTGATCAATATCGCGGCGGCGATCGCCCGCACCACTCGTCGCCACCCACCAACCCCCCTGCCCAGCGCTGATATGCGCTGGAATCTACGGGCAGTAAATGCGCCTTCCGCCTGGGCAAGCGGGGCACGGGGCCAAGGGCAGGTGGTAGCTGTCATCGATACGGGTGTGGATCTCAACCACCCTGATTTACGCCGCAATCTATGGCGCAACCGAGACGAGATTCCGGGCAACGGCGTCGATGATGACAGGAACGGCTTTGTGGATGATCACCGGGGGTGGGATTTTGTGCGCCACCGTCCCCGGCCTCAAGATAGCAATGGCCATGGGACTCACGTGGCGGGGATCATCGCTGCGGCTGACAACGGTAAGGGGACTACGGGGGTTGCACCCCTGGCTCGCATTATGCCTATCCGCGTCTTGGGCCCCAACGGCGCAGATGATGTGACTTTGGCGCGGGGGATTCGCTATGCAGTGCGCAATGGGGCGAATGTGATCAACCTGAGCTTGGGCGGTGAACCGGGTATGCGGGTGTCCCCTGTCGTAAGGCGATCGCTGCACTTGGCGCGGCGGCGGGGCGTGTCGGTGGTGCTGGCGGCGGGTAACGAGCGGCGAGCGGGGGCAATCCGCTCAGGAGAACCGGCGTTTTGGGCAGCGACCCGCCGTCTAGGAATTGCGGTAGGGGCGACGACAATTGCAAACCGCACGGCAGATTTTTCGAACCCGACGGGCAATAGCCGCTTCAACTGGTTTGTGGTGGCTCCTGGGAAGGGCGTGACTTCGACATTTTTGGGGGGCAGGGTAACGACGTTGAGCGGGACGTCGATGGCGGTGCCCCATGTGGCGGG
>JBCCAG010000381.1:0-4506 GCA_039814955.1 Cyanobacteria bacterium P01_A01_bin.135 | reverse complement strand
TCACCGTCACCATCGCCGTCACCATCACCATCGCCAGTCGGGACGAGCTCGAAGTTAAGCGGCTCCACCATGTCACCAGTCAGCGTTGGATGAGAAAGGGTACTTTTCATGAGTGCTTAAGGGCAGAGTAAAAGCTAAGAGAGTAAGTCTGTCCTGGCGCATGAGAACAGCACCATTGGTTCAAACCGTGACTGCGGCCAGCCACTTACTGTGCGCCAGGACATTTGCGATGAGGTCGAAAATGGGTCAAGAAGCTCTCGGCCATAGGGCGAGAAGACAGCCCCAACCTCCGAATGCATAGAACTTAGGCAACAAAAATGACGAGAATATGACAATGGTCCGAAGCCACCTCGACTTTGGTGCGATGACGATTGTTCGGGCTTTGAGAGCACGCTTCAAGGAAGAAGCCGCAATACGGCGTTAGTCCTAATATCGACCAGAGGAAGCGCTACGAAGCTAGAATTGCACAGCCCGATTTCACTTGAAGATGAATTCTGACATTGACGACGAGAAAAGACAGCTAATGCCTTCAAAGCTTGATTGCTTATCCACACTGGCTCAGAAACCTGGCGAGTACTAGTCCCTCAGATTGCCTGTTTATAATTATTGGAGACAAGTTCAGGATCGCTTAGGATTGGGGTATGACTGTAACCGTACACTTTTTGCCTGACGACGTTACCGTAGAAGCCGCCGTTGGGGAGCCGCTGCTGCAGGTGGCCGAGCGAGCGGGCGTGACGGTTCCCACAGGCTGCCTGATGGGCTCTTGCCACGCCTGCGAGGTGGAGCTGGAAAATGGCGACATCATTTGCGCCTGTATTTCCGCAGTCCCCCCCGCGCCGGAACGACTAACGCTGAATTTGATGGTGGATCCGACTTGGTAATTCGGCGAACGGCGATCGCCTTGGGCAGTAATTTGGGAGAGCCTCGCCAGATTATAGAGGCAGCGCTAGCGGTGCTGGATGCGCAGCCGGATATCGCGGTGCAGCGGCGATCGCGCTATTACCAAACAGCGGCGGTAGGCCCTCCCCAGCCTGACTACCTCAACGCCTGCGCGCTGCTAGAAACGACGCTGCCCGCGGAGTCACTTTTAACGCGACTGCTCGCGGTAGAGCAGCAGTTTGGGCGGCGACGGCGGCAGCGCTGGGGGCCCCGCACCCTAGATTTAGACCTGCTGCTGTTTGAGGATGCCGTGATTGACAGACCGGCGCTGCAGGTTCCCCATCCGCGCATGGGGGAACGGGGGTTCGTGCTAGTGCCCCTGGCGGAAATTGCGCCGCAGTGGGTCGAGCCAGTATCGGGACAAACGGTTGAGGCGCTGCTGATGGCCCTAGGAGCTGTTGAAGGGGTGCAGTTGCTGTAGAGCTATTTTCCTAGATGCCGTTAGAGCGATCGCAAAACCCACCCCAGCAGCAGCCCCACGCCCCCAAATCGCACCGCCATCCAAAAGGGCTCGCTCACAGTTCTCCAGGAAAATAACTGGCTCTCTAGGGTTAGCTCTAGCTCACTCAGCCGCGCTTTAATTTGCTTGAGCTCTTGCTGCAGCGCAGCGGTGCGGTGTTGTCTAAGGGCTTGCTGCACCCGGCTTTGCTGAACCCGGAGCGCCTGCTGATCTGACTGGGCGGCGGTGACCTCGGCGTAGCGATCGCGGACAGCCTGTAGGGCTGTCTCTACCTGGCGTAGCTGGGCCTCAAACTCGGGGGCTGTGGTAGAGGGCCCACTGGCGGGGGGCTCACTGGCGGGCGGAGGGGCCATAGGGTGATAGCGGTTGAGTGACGGCGGGTAATCGGAGCAATATTGATAGACTAGCGGTAAATGCGGCATAGCCACCGCAATACTGGTCGCCACAACGCCGGTCGCGTAACGCTGGTGAGCGCCCCTTCCCGTCACCCAAATTCACATCCCTCAATTGCCATGCCTCAACCCCTATTTACTGATACCCTCTCCACTCAGCAGAGCCGCGCCATCGCCGATGTCGATACCCTGGCCCTGGCCCAAGCCTTGGCTGAGCGGCTGGCTATCTTGCCCCAGGACTGGCACCGCTTAAAGGGTAACCGCAGCGCCCGCGCCCAGGAGCAGGCGGCGATCGCCCTGATTCATCTGCTCAATCAGCAACCGGAAGACGCCCTGACTCGCCTTCAGCAGGCGGCGGGCTGGCTAGATCGCTCGGTTTCGGCACCCCCCTGCCCGACCCACGGCGATCGATAACGGCTGCTTTGCAGGACGGTTAAGCCAGTAGGACTGCTGGTCTAGCCCTACCCATTTTCTTCGTCTTCTAGCTCTGTCCCCTGACGGGGAGAGGTAGCCAGCCCTGCCTTGATGACAAAGTCAATTTGAGGGGGCGTTGTCGAAGTTGCCTGCGCCGCTTGCGTGGTGATCCCACCGGTGTGGTGGCATAGGAGGCTGAGCAGACAGGAGCACACCGCTAGCAGGCAAAAATCCAGCGATCGCCCCGAGAGTGAGGGGCCTGGGGTCATATCGGCCGGAGGCATGGTGGCTGGAGAGACGCTGGCAGCGGCCGGAGCACGCCGGGAAACAGCGCTGTACCGTGCGGTGCGTCTGACAATGGAATTTCGTGGAGTGGGGGCCATTCCGGTGACCAGAGTGACAAAGCGCTTCAACCTTAGCGCAGTTTACTTGTCATCGTCACAGACGGCGTAGCCATTTTCATAAACGGCCCACGTCTGGGGCTTGCCTACTGCCGCCAGACTGGTCAAACCCAAAGGGCTAATCTCATAGAGGAGAGTTACGCATCAGCGATGCAGCGCCTCAGCGTGGTGGGCAATATGCTCCCCGATTACGGTAGCCACAAAGTAATAGCTGTGGTCGTAGCCCGGGTGTCGCCGGAGGGTCAGCGCCTGCCCCGCCTGTTGGCAAGCCGCTTCAAACACCTCCGGCAGCAGCTGGCCCTGGGCTAAAAACGAGTCCTCCTCTCCCTGGTCTACCAAAATGGGGTAGGGGTGCTGCTGCATCTGCACCACCTCGCTGGCGTCGTAGGCCCGCCAGTCGGCCGCGTGTTCCCCCAGGTAAGTGGAAAAGGCCTGCTTGCCCCAGGGGCATCGGGTCGGGGCAGCGATGGGGGCGATCGCCGAAATAGACCGGTAGCGATCGCGAAGCCGCAGACCGCACACCAGCGCCCCGTGCCCCCCCATGGAATGGCCGCAGATGCCGGCGCGATCGCTGGCTGGGAAATTGGCCTGCACCAGGCGCGGCAGCTCTTCGGTGATGTAGCTGTACATTTTGTAGTGTTTGCGCCAGGGGACGGTGGTGGCATCGACGTAAAAGCCAGCCCCACTGCCGATGTCCCACTGGTCGTCTTCGCCGGCAATGCCGGTGTTGCGGGGGCTAGTGTCTGGGGCTACCAGCAGCAGGCCATGCTCGGCGGCGTAGCGCTGCGCCCCCGCTTTAGTCGTAAAGTTCTCCTCGGTGCAGGTGAGTCCCGATAAAAAATAGAGTACGGGCACCGGGCCGTCTTTGGCCTGGGGCGGGATGAAGACCGCAAAGTTCATGTTGCTGTGGCACAGCTCAGAGGGGTGGCTATAAAAGGCGACGGTGCCGCTAAAGCAGGCGTATTCGTTGCGTAGGGTCAGCATCTTAGTTGAATTTGGGAAGGTGGGGTGGGGTTACGCATCAGGGCACAGCATGCTGTGCCCGTACGGCATTCGGAGGTGGGATAGGGACTACGGCTAGAGACATGGCAGGCTGTGCTCCCAAGGCGCGCAAATCAAACGCCGTTAGAACGTCAGCACCGTGCGAATCGATTCTCCCCGGTGCATCAAGTCAAAGGCCTCGTTGACCTGCTCCACCGGCATCACATGGGTAATCAGGTCGTCGATATTCAGCTTTCCGTCCATGTACCAGTCCACAATCTTGGGTACATCCGTGCGACCCCTAGCCCCGCCAAAGGCTGACCCGCGCCACACGCGCCCCGTCACCAGCTGAAAGGGCCGGGTGCTGATTTCTTCCCCCGCCCCGGCCACACCGATAACGGTGCATTCTCCCCAGCCCTTATGGCAGCTCTCTAGGGCCTGGCGCATCAGCTTCACGTTGCCAACGCACTCAAAGGTGTAGTCGGCCCCACCGCCGGTGAGGTCCACCAGGTAGGGCACCAGGTCCCCTTCCACTTCCTTGGGGTTAACAAAGTGGGTCATGCCGAACTTCTCGGCGATCGCCCGCTTGCTGGAATTGATGTCCACCCCAACAATTTTGTCGGCCCCCACCATACGGCAGGCCTGAATCACGTTGAGGCCGATACCCCCCAACCCAAACACAATCACGTTCGACCCCGGCTCCACCTTGGCGGTGTTGACCACGGCTCCCACGCCGGTGGTAACGCCGCAGCCGACATAGCACACCTTCTCAAACGGTGCATCGTCGCGAATTTTGGCGACGGCAATCTCCGGCAGTACCGTGTAGTTAGAAAACGTGGAGGTGCCCATGTAGTGGTAGAGGGGCTTGCCGCCCAAAGAAAAGCGGCTGGTGCCGTTAGGCATTACCCCCTTGCCTTGA
>JBCCAG010000290.1:0-5176 GCA_039814955.1 Cyanobacteria bacterium P01_A01_bin.135 | reverse complement strand
GAGGCTGATCTGGTCTTTTATGGCGGACTCAACTTTGAACCTGCAATCATTGACATGGCCACTGCCGCTGACTCCGAGGCGCCCAAAATTGCTTTGCATGATGAGGCGGTTCAGCAGCTGATCGAGGTGGAAGAGGAGGGTAAACTGGAGCCCGATCCCCATATCTGGCATGACGTTGAGAACGGTTTAGCGATGGTCGCCCTGATTCAGGAGAACCTCGTCGCTGTTGACCCAGACAACGCCGAGCTGTACATCGCAAATGCGGAACAACTGACGGCGGAGCTGCAGGCCTTAGACGCCTGGATTCCAGAGCAAATTGCCACCATTCCAGAGGGGCAGCGCCGCTTAATTACCACCCATGATGCGATGTCGTATTACGCCCAGGCCTATGGGTTAACGGTCGAGGGCACCCTGCTGGGGGTTTCCACTGAAGATGAGCCAACTGCTGCTAAGGTTAACGAGTTGGCTACGTCAATTCGCGACAAAGACATTCCTATTATCTTTGCTGAACTCACCGCCGACGATCGCGTCTTGAAGACGGTCTCAGACGAAGCTGGTGTGGAAATCTCGGAGCAGGTCCTGCTGGCTGATGGCCTAGGAGCAGAAGGTACGGATGGGGAGAGCTACACCGGGATGCTGGTTTACAACACCTGCGCCATTGTGGATGGTCTGGGTGGGGAATGTGCACCTGCCCCGTAGTAAGAAGACTGCTTATCCATAGGCCGAGATCGCCAGTGGGTGGGGTTCAGTTCACAGGGCCAGCAGCGGGTATTTACAATTCCGCTTTAGCGCTCAACCCAAGCGCCGCGAACAGCAAAAACATTCCGCCTCCTAGCGCTGTTAGGGTGCGTTCTGAAATCCGCCCACAGAGCCAGCGGCCGCAGTTTACCGCAATCGCGGCACAGACTGCATGGCCTAGCACGGCACCTGCGACCACACCTCCAGGGGGATGGACGGCAGCCAGGGCAATGGTGGCAATTTGCGTGCGGTCCCCCCACTCGGCCACAAAGGTCAGTCCAAAGGCTTCTGCCACAATGGCGATGGGCGTCTCCTTGGGAGGGTTGGCTTCTGCCTGCGCTACTGCCTCAGCAGCATCCTTTTCCTCTGTGGCGTGGCCAGTACCCACAGTCATCTGCTGTGCCTGGTACAACAGCTTGACGCCGAATACGGCAAACAGTCCAATCTCGACCCATTTCACCACTTCCGGGGGCAGCAATGTTGCGACCTGACCCACAAGTACTGACAGCAGCGTCATCGTAGCCAGCGCTCCCAAGGCGCCCATAAACACCCAGCGCCGCTGGTGACGCATTGCTAGGATAGCTGCGATGAAGAATGTCTTATCGCCCAGCTCAGAAACGGTAATCAGCAGCAAGCTCGCGGTAAAGGCGGCTAGCATGGCCTGGCTCCTCTCAAATTCGTCAGGGTGAAACGAGTGCTGACGTAAATTTGATTCGCTGAACCAGTTGTATCATCAGCAGTTGGATTCAGCAGCACCGGCTCCAGGCTAGCAATATACTCCCCTTCAGGTAGCATCATACACTTAAACTATTGGCGACGATAAACCTGCCAGAGTATCCAACTGGACATGGCCAAAAATGTCACCACGAGTAGCCAGTGATCCAAACACTGTGGATCAAAATTTGTGGATGCTGTCTCCATTTCCTTCGTTCAGCAACGTCGAAAAATTCCTTAACCCGAATTGACGTCAATCTAGCTTCAAGGGAAGAAACTCCACTACTCCGCTGCTGCTAGTCCTGTGCTGCCACGCTCGCGGCGACGCGTCAAAGTCCTGAACAAAAGCTGCCCGATAGCTTTCACCAAACTACCTTCCAGCTCCTGGAACAGCCGCATATTCATCTCGAATGCGGCGTTAGCTTCTGCGACAATTCGCTCAGCCATTGCCCTGTCCACAGGCAGCTCATTCAATCGTTGGCGGTACAACACCTTAAACTCTGTTTCGTCGGCAATGTCCTCAAACTCGTAAAACGCGGTGCCCTCGCCACCGTTTAGGTTCATGGCTCGCTGGGCAATCCCCTTAAGAATCTGCCCGCCCGAGAGATCGCCTAGGTAGCGGGTGTAGGCGTGGGCAATCAGCAGCTCTGGCTCACTCGCTGCAACCTCGCGGATGCGCTCCACATAGGCCGTGGCTCCTTCTGAAGGGGCGATCGCCGCTTGCCAGTCAGTTCCGTAGTAATAGGCGAGATCCTTCTCTAAGCTACTGCGGCGGTACAGCAGCGGGAAGTAGATGGGGCTGAGGGCCGGGTGACGGCAGTGACGCTGGAGCTGCTCTTCCATTTCGGAATAGACGAAGTATAGGCTGGAGGCAAGCTTGCGATAGGATCTTTTCTCCACGACTCCCTTGAGAAAGCACTTCACAAAACCGACGTTCTCCGCCATCGTGTGTGCCTTCTTTGTCCCGCTGCGTAGCTCAGTCGCTAGGTTAACTGTCATTGTTCTGTTGCCTCATGTAAGTTAGCTAATCAAAGCTGGAACCGTTGTGGTGGGGTAGTGATAGACAAGGGCGATCGCTATCCCTGCCGCTCTAAATCACAGACAGCGCTTTTTCCATATCGTTGGGATGGCTGCCAGTCGTAGATGTGATGAGCGCCTACTCAAATAGCTAATACATTTCGTCTTCGGCATGGGTCATAATCTTCGCATCTGACTTCGGGTAGGCCACGCAGAGCATGACGTAGCCCGCCTCTAGCTGATCGTCGTCTAGGAAGGACTGGTCAAGCTGATCGACTTTACCCTCTAAGATTCTTCCAGCACAGGAAGAGCAGGCCCCCGCGCGGCAGGAGAAAGGCAAGTCCAGACCTTGTGCCTCAGCCACATCTAGGATGTACTCATCCTCTGGGACATCAACGGTGTCATCAACGCCTTCGCTTTCATTAACCAGCGTAATTTTGTAAGTTTTTGCCATAGTTTGTTGGCGGGAAGCGGGAAGCTGCCGCCCGCTTTCCGTAGAGTGTGGGTTTGCTTCGGCTAAGAATGGTCCCAATCCGGGCGGATGCCCTTGCGGCTGTTGAGGAAGCGATCGATCGCCATGGCCGCGATACAGCCATCCCCCGCAGCTACCACCGCTTGCTTAAAGGGGGTGTTGCGGATATCGCCCACGGCCCACACACCGGCTACGTTGGTGGCCATCATCTCGTCCACCTGAACGCCCCCATCTGGCTTGAGCTGCACCGGGTCATCAACAAAATCCGTGATGGGTTTGGAGCCACTTTGGTACACAAACGCTCCTTCAACAGGAAGCTTCACGGGCTCCTTGGCCCCTTTAGGCTTCACCTGCACCCCAGTGACGCCCATTTCACCCCCCAGAATCTCCAGCAGCCGGGCGCGGTTCCAGTGCTTAATGTTGGGGCGCGCCAGCAGGTCTTGGACGTGGGGATCTTCGGCGGGTGGATCCTTGAGGGTGACCCAATGCACCGTCGCGGCAAACTTGGTGAGCACCTGGGCCTCTTCAACCGCTTCTGGGTTCAACCCCACCACCGCCACCTCGCGATCGCGGTAGAAGGCCCCATCGCAGGTGGCGCAGTAGCTGACGCCCCGGCCCAGAAATTCCGCCTCGCCTTTGAAGGAAGCGGTGCGACCCATGGCGCCCGTTGCCAGCACTAAAGCCCGAGCCTTGAAGGTGCCCTCCGGGGTGTATACCGTCTTCAGCGGCCCTGATACATCGATGCCAAACACCTGGGCTCTCCGATAATCGGTGCCAAAGGCGATCGCCTGGTCCCGCATCACATCTAGCAGGGCTTCGCCGCTGATGTCCCCTGCAACACCAGGGTAGTTGGCAATTTTGTGGGTGATGGCCAGGGCCCCTACCGCTGGATTTTTGTCTAGGATGGCGGTTTTGAAATTTGACCGTGAGGTATAGAGGGCACAGGTGCAGCCAGCGGGACCACCGCCAACGATGACAACGTCGAACTCAAAGGTTTCCATGGTGATGATCCGGCTGGTTTACGAGGCACTGGAGACAATTTCAATTAGCGGCAGCCTGGGCATAGGTGTCGCCTGCTGCCAGAAGTCCAGGATTACTGGGCTTACCTTAAGGGGGTGGGTGTAGTGGAAGAAGTGGCGTCCCTGGGGGCAACTCCAAAGGCGATCGCCTGACGCTAGGTACGGCTGCCACTGGCTATGGGCATTCGGATCGACGATGGCATCGTAGGCACCATGGCACACTAGCAACGGCACATCGACACCGCCCGGGGAAAGCTGGCTGTGTTCTGCCAAAGAGTGGGGGGCTAGTTCACCGTCCAAGACCGCTTCGAGACGGTCCGCTAGCCCAGCAGATTTAGCGGCACCCTGACATCCCATCAACAGCGTCGCTATCTGCCTCAGAAGCATCTGGCGGCTGCAGGGGAGCCGGTTGCGCAGGGCGTAGTAGTGGGCCTGCCACCCCACCACTGGGTTGGCCCCCACTGAGAGTAACGTCAACGATTTAACGCGGTCGGGATACAGACGGGCATACAGTAGCCCCAGGGTACCGCTGAGGCCGTGGCCCACCAGGTGCATCGGCTCTTGTCGCTGCATGTAGTTGTCCAGTAGGGACAGCGCAGCTCGGAAGCAGCAGGGCTCATCCATCGTTTGATGGTAGGCCCAGTAGTGCATGTCGGTTCGGTAATTGAGCAGTCGATACAGGCGCTGGTCAAAGACTTTCAAGCTAGGGTTGACGCCAAGCCAGAGGGCATCGGGGGTTGTGGTCATTTTGGACTAGTCGGTAAGGATAATGAGACAGGGCTAGGCCGTGCTGTTGGAACTGTCTGTGCGACAGATTGGCCTAGCCGGTGGCGTGGGCTAGATGGTGCCCTGGGCGATCGCCATAGCAATGGCCGTCACCCCCAGCATCGCCAGGCGACCACCCCAAATTTCAACCCGTCGCAAGGGGCGGGTGGGGGGTAGGTTAGGCTCAGCTTCCTGAGGCGCTGCTGGGTCCGTTATAGAGTTTTGAAGCATCGTCATATCTAAAATCTCGGGTCTAAATCTTGGGTTGAATTGCGGCCAGGTGGGTTGACGGGGAGCGCTATGCCGTCACCAGCAGCAGCGTGATTACCAAAATGGCAGCGGCACTGGCAGGCACGAAAGCCAATACCCGCCGGTAGACCGCCGCACTGCCATCAGCAATGCTTGGGTAGGGTCGCCGCAGTTGCCCAGTGCGGTAGAGCTGCTCTAGGTG
>JBCCAG010000495.1:0-3705 GCA_039814955.1 Cyanobacteria bacterium P01_A01_bin.135 | reverse complement strand
AGCTGAGGCTGGCGTCTAGCACCCGGCGGCGGTGCCCTTGGTTAACGTAAAGCCCTAGCCCATCCAGCTGCCACAGGCGAATGGTGCGATCGTCTCCGGCGGAGGCTAGTAGCCGCCCATTGGGACTAAAGTCTACCCCGTACACGGCGCTGCTGTGACCGTTGAGCTGGGCAATTCGCTCCCCCGAGATGGCAGCCAGCCGCACGGCGGCATTCCCCCCAGTCAGGGCCACCATCTGGTTGTCCGGACTGATGCAGACCCCGTGCCCCACCTGGTTCTGTCGGGACAGGACATCTAGCGGCACCCCATCTCGCCCCCAGCGACGCACCACCCCGTCTTCCCCCATAGAAAGTAGGGTCTGGCCGTCGGCGCTAAAGGCCACGCTGTGCACCCGCCCCTCGTGGCCGCGCACCTCCGCCAGCAGGGTGCCGCTGCGGTGCCAGAGGCGAATCTTGCCCCCTTCGCAGGCGGCGGCCAAAACCGCGCTGTCGGGGCTAAAGCGCAGGGCGTAGATGGGCACCCCCCGGTAGATCGTACTGAGCAGGTCTCCTTGGCGATTCCACAGGCAAACCGCGCCGTCCTCCCCCGCCGAGGCGATCGCTTCCCCGTCTGGGCTAAAGCACACCCCGAACACGCGGTTGCCATGGCCCTTTAGGGTACGAATGGGGACGCCGTCCCGCCGCCACAGCCGCACGGTTTTATCGGCGCTGGCGGAGGCGAGAAAGCTGCCATCGGGGTGGAAGGCAACACTGTACACCTGGTCGCGGTGGCCACTGCACAAGGCGATCGCCCTACCGTTGGTGCCCCACAGCCGCACGGTGTGGTCGGCGCTGGCGGAAGCCAGCAGATTACCCTCTGGGCTAAACGCAACGTCAAATACCGTGGCCCGGTGCCCCGAGATGCGATTTACCTCGCGGATTTGATTCAAGGTCTGCCAGAGCTGCGCCTCGGTTTGCTGGCGGATGTCGTTCGGGGCCGGGGCCCGCAGCAGCTTGCGCCCCGCTTTAACGCTAGAGACCAGTGCCCCCAGATGGTCGTGGGAGAGCAGCAGCGCCTGGGACAGGGCATTGAGCACCTTGATCTCCGCCATCTCCGCCCGCTTACGCTCCTGCTGCTCTTTCTGGAGGGCTTGCTTCAGCTGCACCCGAGTCTGCTTCAGCTCCAACAGTAGCTCTGGGCGCTGCTCCTGGCGAATGAAGGGCACCAGATAATCATGGACCAGCTGGTAATAGCGGATGGAGGCGCTGGGCAGCTCAAACACTAGCCCTGCCCCCACCAGGATGTGCAGCACCGGCGCCAGCTGGTCCCGGTCTACCGTCGCCTCTTCCGCTAGCTCGGTGCGGGTCTTCAGGGGGCGGGTGCCCTGCTCCTCCGTCAAAAAGTAGAGAATCTGCCGCGCCAGCTGCTGGTTTTCAGGGCCGCAGTTTTCCACCGCCGCCTGCACATAGCGCCGCACCAAAGAGGTTTTGGGTCCTCGCTCCCGGTAGGCCTTCAGGGTGGTGATATTCTCCACATGCATCTGCGCCCCGACGATCTGCAGCTCGATGGGGCTCACCTGATTGAGGTCCATGGCCAAATCGTCCACCAGGGCCTCCACCAGGGCCGGCTCAAAGAACACCGGGGTGCGCTCCGTCAGCCGGGCAATCACCGCCTTGGCTTCCTGGCGAGTGAAGTTGCCGATGTAGTAGAGAATCTGCTGGTCCAAGATATTATTGTTGATCACCTCTAGGTCGGTGAACCGGGTGATCTCCAGCAGGGAGTGCAGGTAGTCCTCCCGCAGGGAAATAATTACCTTGACGTAGGGGATGTTCAGGCAGCGCTTGAGAAATTCGTAGAAGGCTCGCCGCTGGGCGGGCTGTTTGCAAGCGGAGTAGAATTCTTCAAATTGGTCAAAGATGAGCACGGTCAAGAAGTTGCGCTCATCATTCAGCTCGATTTGGGTCAGGGTATCGGCGTAGGGGGCATCATCCAGCGGGACGCGGCGCTCGCCGATGGCCTGCAGTAGGGCCTCATGGAGGTTATCTTGCCAGTCGGTGTACACCTGCTGCAGCACCGGCAGAATATCGCGGGAGCGGATGCTGGTTTGCTTGAGGGTGGGGATTAGCCCCGCCACCAAAATGGAGCTCTTTCCCACACCAGATTGGCCGTAGAGCACGGTGAGCCGGTTATCGGTGCGGCCGAGGCGGGCCACGAGCCGGTCGATATCGGCCTGCCGGCCAGAGGCGGTGAGTTCGTGAATGCCCAGCCGACCCGTGGGGGCAGCGATCGCCGGGTTGGTAATCGCCTGCTTGGGCTGCAGCCGCGTTGCACCCAAAAAGGCCCGGAAGCCAAACTGGTACTCCACGGCGCGGCGGTCCTGGCGCACCTTAAAGGCTTTCAGGTACTGCTGTTGCTGAAAGTACACCAGCCGCAGCTGGTTAAGAATCCGAATGTAGAGGTCGGGGTCGTACTGGGGGTTGGTGTCGCGGCGGGCCACCTCTAGGCTGTGAATAGCGGTTTGGGGCTGCTTAAGGGCGACGCAGGCCCGGGCGTGGGCCAGCAGGTACCAGCCCTGGTGGAAGGCCCGCTCCCAGTCCTGGTCGGCCCGCTGGTCGCTGCTTTGGGCAACGGTCTGTGCCTTGGAACGCTGGGGCGGGGAGAGCTGCCGCTCCAAGATGGCGATCGCCCGCTCCGCTAGACCCTTGGCTGTATGCCAATCTTGACGGGCCAGGGCCACCTCACTCATAAACCCGTACCCTCGCGCCAGCCGAAACGGGTCGGGGTAGCAGCGGTGTAGCTCCAGGGCCCGCTGGGCCACCTGCTCTAGGGCCGGCCACTGCTCCAGCCGCTGCAGCACCTCCCCCAGGGCGTTGATGAACCGGGCGGTGAGCTCTGGGTGCTGAGCCGCCTCGAAGGTGTCGATACAACGCTGAAAGTACACCTGAGCCCGCTGGCAGGACTCCTGGTGCTGAATTCGGTTATGCTCCGCCCAGGTGCGCCACAGCAGCCCTAGGCTATAGAGCAGGGCTCCTTGCCGCTGCCAGTCCCCAGTTTGCTGCCAATACAGCAGGCTGCGGCTGTAGCGCTCCTCCGCCTCGGGGAGCTCATTGTTGGCGTAGGCCTCACGCCCCAGCAGAAATTCTAGGCTGGCCTGCAAGGCTGCATCGGGGGTCACCTGCCGCCGGGTCAGGTCCCGCAGGGCCGCCATCAGCTCGTCTCGGTAGCGGCTGCCAAAAATAGCGGTGTTGTTCAAAAACCGGCCTACTCCCGATGTCAGCACCCGCTTAAACAACTGCTCTTCACCGCAGGTGAGGGCGTTGATCAGCTGACTAGTGGCGGGCTGAAAGTCGATGGTGGTGGCCCAGCTTTGAAAATCGGGGGCCAGGCGAATCATCTGCCGCAGCACCTGGTCATTCACCCAGAGGATGAGGGGAAAGGGGCAGCATTTGCGAAATTCGTCCCGTACCTGGTTAGCAGCTTTGAGCAGCTCATCCACCTGGGTCACCAGCTCAAAGCCGGTAACCATCAGCGCCGGCAGGCTGTCCGGGGCGCTGCCCTGAGGCACCGATGCCTCGCTACTGGGCTCCGGGGCGCAGCGAGTGGCCGCTTGAATCGCCTGCAGCAAACTCTGGTCCGAGGGCCTCAGGTGCACGACGTTGATGGGAGTCTCGGCAGAGCGCAGAATCCAGTCCACCATAGTGTGCTGAAGCTCCGCATAGTTGCAGT
>JBCCAG010000354.1:0-4682 GCA_039814955.1 Cyanobacteria bacterium P01_A01_bin.135 | reverse complement strand
TAGGCCGATGGGACTTTTATTAACTGCATCTATTGTTCCGCTAGCAGCAGATCGTCACCGACGCATCGTCGGCCTGATCGCGATCGCCTTTACTGTCGTCATCGCCCTGGAGTTCACCACCCCCACAGAATATGTCTTTGGCTACCTCTACACCGGCCCCATCCTGCTCGCCAGTGCCCGCCTCAGCCGCCGCGCCGCGCTGCTGGTTACCCTCGCGGCGGTGGGCTTAACCCTGTTGAACCTGATCGTACCCAATGTGGTTTGGGGAGCGCTGCCGCTGGTGGCCAACCGAGCGATCGCCGTCTTAGCCCTGGGGGTCACCGGATGGCTGAGCGATCGCAACCGCCATTACCGCAGCGCCATGGCCCAGCAGCAGGCACAGATCCAAGCCCAAGAACAGCTCGCCGAGGTGCGCGAAAACTTTGTCGCCACCCTCACCCACGACCTGAAGACGCCGCTGCTGGGGGCGCTGCAAACCCTCAAGTCCTTTCAAAGCGGGCAGTTTGGCAAAGTGACCTCAGCCCAGGAGAACGTAACTGGGGGTGATGGCGCGATCGCAGCAATCTACCCTACAGCTCGTTGAAACCCTGCTGGACGTCTACCGCAACGATGCTGAGGGCTTAGCGCTCCAGCGCGAACCGATGGATATGGTCGCCTTGACCGAGAGCGTCATTGCTTCTTTGGTTGATCTCGCCGCCGTACGGCGAATTCATATCCGGCTCAACCACGGCAACTCCGACTTTCGCCAGGCCCTAGTCATCAACGGAGATCCGCTGCAGCTCCGGCGCGTATTGACCAATCTAGTCATCAACGGCATCAACCACGCGCCCCGGGGCAGCGCCATCGATGTTCTACTCGAATCTCTGGGGACGAAAGTGGCGCTTAGGGTTTCTGATGGCGGCTCTGGGATTAGCAATTTAGAGCTACCGCACCTGTTTGAGCGGTTTTATCAAGGTGCCGCTGATCGACAGGCCAAGGGAACCGGGCTGGGACTCTATCTGAGTCGGCAGATTGTGGAAGCCCACGGGGGTAAAATTTGGGCAGAGAATCGCAGGCCGCAGGGCGCTACTTTTGGGATTGAGCTTCCCAAGGCCCTTCCTGCTCGGTAGGATACCTGTGGTGATCTGTTGCCTGTCTGCTGTTCTAAAGGTCTGGGATGAAACCGGCTTCTTTGCGAATCTTGGTGGTCGAAGATGACGAGCTGTTCCGATTAGGACTGTGCGTCCGGCTGCAGCAGGAGCCAAATTGGGAAGTCGTGGCCGAGGCGATAGATGGCGAAACCGCCGTTGAGCTGACAAACGAGCATCGGCCCGACATTGTTTTACTGGATGTAGGCCTACCAGGGATTGGTGGGGTTGAGGCCTGCCGCCGCATTAAGCAGCAGCACCCTAATATTCCGGTTTTAGTGCTCACCTCCCGCTCCCAAAAACCGCTGATTGAAAAACTAGTGGCGGCAGAAGCCCAGGGATACTGCCTCAAGGGTATTGATGCCGAGTTTCTGATTTTGGCCCTGCGCTCAGTGGCGGCTGGGGCCTCCTGGTGGGATAAAACCAGCACCGCCGAGATTCGCACCGCCCTGGCTAACCGCCAAGCCAATTCTGAGGATACTTCTACTGATTCAGATGCGTCAGATGCATCTGAGGCCGAAAACCCACTCACGGACCGGGAGCAGGAAATTTTAGGGTTAATTGCTTCGGGCAAGACCAACCAAGAGATTGCCGAAACGCTACATATCGCTACCGGGACGGTCCGGGTCCACGTCCACGCTATTTTGCAAAAACTGGAGGTGCGCGATCGCACCCAGGCCGCGGTCCTAGCCATCCAGAGAGGACTGGTATCGGTAGATTAGAGGGTACCGGCATACTACATTATGCAGCTGAGGGTAGTGCAAAATTTCTTGCCCATTCAAGGTAGATGACCTAGGATAGTGTTTACTTTCAAAGTGCTACGCTACATCTAGAGTTAATCCAGAGTCAGCCACCGTGGTCCAAAACATCGAACGTCGCCAAGCCAGCTTCCCCGCCACAGCTCCCGCCGCCAACGCGGTCTTCTATCGGACCTACAGCCGCCGCGGCGACGGCCCCGATGCCGCTCGGGAGACTTGGGGGCAGATGTGCGATCGCACTTTGCAGGGCTTGGTGAAGCTGGGGCAGCTATCAGAGGGCGAGGCAGCCTTGGTAGGCCAAATGCAGCAACAGCTCAAGGCCATGCCCTCAGGTCGATGGCTGTGGGTAGGCGGCACCGACTGGCTAGAGAAGCCGGAGAACTTTTCGGGGTCATACAACTGCACCAGCACCAACGTAGTGGACTGGAAAGCCTTTGGGCTGATGATGGACCTAGCGATGATGGGCTGCGGTACGGGCGCGGTGCTGGAGCACAAGTACATTAATCTGATTCCCGCTGTACGCAACCGAATTAGCGTCGAGACGCGGGGGAACATCGGTACGGTAGCGGCTGAGCAGCGGCAAGAGCAGACCGAAGTTTCGGTTGACGGGCACGATGTGCATATCCGCGTCGGAGACAGCCGGAGCGGTTGGGTGTCTTCTTACCAGGCGATGCTGGAACTCTCTACCGACGAGCGGTTTAGCGACGAAGTGAAGATTACGGTGGATTTGAGCCATGTACGCCCGGCAGGAGAAAAGCTGAAGGGCTTTGGCGGGGTGGCCAACCCGGTGCGCTTGCCGAAGCTGTACGCTCGCTGCGCCAACATCTTGAATAAGGCGCAGGGGCGCAAGCTGACCTCGGTGGAGTGCTGTCTTTTGATTGATGAGGCAGCAGCCTGTGTGGTGGCCGGTAATATTAGAAGGTCAGCGGGGATGCGTCAGTTCAGCAGCGACGACGCTCAAGCCGCCCAGGCCAAAGACAACCTTTGGGGCCAGGACGAAGACGGCAACTGGCGCATTGACCCCGAGCGGGACGTGCTGCGGATGGCGAACCATACGCGGGTATTCCACCATAAGCCTTCGCTAGAGGAATGCCAAGACGCGGTGCGCAAGCAGTATTATTCGGGTGAAGGGGCCATTCAGTGGGCTGGGGAAGCCATAGCCCGGGCCAATGCCGATTTGCTGCGATCGCCTGAAGAGAAGGCTGAGTTTTTGCGGTGCTATGAGGACTCCCCGGAGTCGGCACAGGCCTATTTGCAGGAGCTCTCTACTGAATCACTGCCTGCCGAAGAGCTGAAGCACCGCACCGAGCGCTACGGCCTTAATCCCTGCGTTACCGCCGATACCTGGGTGCATACGGAGCACGGCGCGCGTCAGGTGAAAGACCTGATTGGGGTGCAGCATGGTACCTACATTAACGGCGAGCTATTCAGCACTACCGAAGCGGGCTTTTTCCACAGTGGCAATAAGCCGGTGGTGAAGCTGGCTACCAATGAGGGTTACGAACTCCGGCTCACTGAGAACCACAAATTACTCAAAGTCACTTCCCAAACCCAAAAGGCCCAATACACCGAGTGGGTGGAGGCCGGGGATCTGCAGCCAGGCGATCGCGTCCTAATTCATAATCACCGTGATATTCGGCCCTGGTCGGGGTCAGGCAGTGAAGCAGAAGGCTGGCTATTAGGCAGTTTGATTGGCGATGGCTGTTTATCAGACAACGCTGAGAACTTCAGCCATCAGGCGCTGCTACGCTACTGGGGTGAATCTCAAGGCGAGATGGCTGAGCATGCCGTAGCACTGCTGCAAAAGGCCGATCTCTATGTGAGGCAGCGCGTCGTCGAGCACGAGCGGAACGGCTACTTTCAAATTGCTTCCGCTAAACTTCGACAGCTTGCTGACGGCTACGGCATTGTCCGTGGTCAAAAGACCATTACACCTGCTATTGAAACCACCAGTCACGCCTTCTACATCGGTTTTTTGAGAGGCCTGTTTGACGCCGACGGTTCCGTACAGGGTCAGCAGCAAAAAGGCGTTAGTATTCGTTTGGCTCAAAGCAATTTAGATTTGCTCAAAGCAGCGCAGCGGATGCTGCTGCGATTGGGCATTGGATCTACAATTTACCAAGAGCGCCGAGCAGCGGGCGAGCGTCTGCTGCCTAACTCTCAGCGTGAGCCACAGCTTTACGACTGCAAGGCCCAGCATGAACTGGTAATCAGCAACGACAATATTCAGGTTTTTGCCAAGCTGATTGGCTTTGTAGAAGCAGAAAAAGCTCAGCGGCTAGGGGAGCTAATGGGCAGCTATCGCCGCAAGCCTAACCGAGAGCGCTTTGCGGTGCGCGTCGACCACATCGAGCCCGACGGCATCGAGCCCGTCTACGACTGCACCGTCCCCGGCCCCGCCCGCTTCGACGCTAACGGCTTTGTGGCCCACAACTGCGGCGAAATAATCGGCGCAGACTTCCACTGCAACCTTGCCGAAGTCCACCTCAACCAGCTAGACCCCAACAACCCCGAGGAGCAAGACAACGCCTTCCGCGCCGGAGCCCTGTCCGTCGCCGCTCTCCTAAACCACCGTTTCCAGGAGCCCCGCTACCGCCAGTCCCGAGAGATGGACCCCATCGTCGGCGTCTCCTTCACCGGCCTGTTCGACTTCCTGGTCCATGCCCTGGGTGTGGAGTGGCTGCAGTGGTGGGAAGCGGGACGTCCCAACACCATGGACGGCCTAGACTTTAAGCAGCGGGAAAAAGAGTATCTGATCCGCTGGCGCAATGTGGTCCACACCACCGTATGGGACTAC
>JBCCAG010000273.1:0-5329 GCA_039814955.1 Cyanobacteria bacterium P01_A01_bin.135 | reverse complement strand
TCAGAGACGGTTGCCCTCCGGGTTGTGGGACGGGGCGACCCCAGCTTTGACAGCGAGGACCTACAGCAGCTTGCGCAGCAGGTGAGTCGGGCCGGCATTTCCCAAGTTGACCAACCCCTAATTGGCGACGAGCGCTATTTGGGCGATCGCTTCGTCAACCCCACCTGGGACTGGGAAGATGTGCAGGCGGGCTACGGTGCGCCGGTCAATAGCCTGATTCTGGACGAAAATGCCGTCGGCTTTAGGCTGTATCCTCAAGCGGTAGGCGAGCCGCTGCGGCTGGAGTGGGAGCAGCCCGAGTTGGCTGGCCAGTGGCAGGTCGTCAACCAGACTGTGACAGTAGCAGCAACAGAGCCTGAGTTTGTCCAGGTGGGCCGGACCTGGGAGAGCCAAGTGCTGACCATTCAGGGACAGCTGCGCCAGGGAGCTGCACCAGACCACTCGGCGGTGGCGGTAACTGATCCTGGTAGGGCTTTCTTGCGGCGGTTTAGAGCCGCGCTGCGGGAGGCTGGGATCAATACGACCCTGGCATCGTCTCTGCTGCGGATCTTGCCGCCATCGCCGCCAAGCCCGGCCCCCAGTGAGGCGATCGCCGCCGTCACCTCTCCCCCTTTATCTGAGCTCTTGGTAGAGGTGAATGCCCACAGCCGCAACCTCTATGCCGAAGCCCTAGTACGCCACCTGGGCCGCACCGCCGTTACTGAACCCACACCCACCAGCGGAGTCCTGTTCGCCACAGGACTGGCCCAGATCAAAGCTATACTCACGCCTTTGGGCGTCACCGCTCCCTATCAAATCGCCGACGGCTCAGGGCTGTCGCGCCGCAGCCTAGTGACGCCCCTGGCCCTGGTTCAGACCCTACAGGCCATGGCCCAGCACCCCCACGCCGCCGCCTACCGGCACTCCCTTGCGGTGGCTGGAGAAACCGGCACCCTGCGATCGCGCTTTCGGGGGACGCCAGTGGCAGGGCAGTTTTGGGGCAAGTCGGGAGGGCTGACCGGGGTGTCGTCCCTGTCGGGCTACTTGGATCCGCCAGGCTATTCCCCCGTCGTGCTGAGCCTGATGGTTGACCATTCGGACCAGTCAGGCAGCACCCGGCGACAGGCGATTGATGAGATGGTAAAGGCGATCGCCCGCCTCACCCCTTGTTGATTTAGCCATGGCCTAAACCTTAACCGTCTGACCCACGAGGTCAGCCCGAGAAGAATCCAAAGTCTTAAAACGCCCAAGCTGCCTTGCCTCGTTGCTCACTGGCAGCCGTGGCTCAGTAGGAGTTCCCCGTTGGGTAAACGGTACAGCCCCTGGGGCTCCACGATGGCATCCCCCGGCTGCCAGTCCTGCGGCGCGACGGGAATGGTCTGCACTTCCCCTGCCTCATATACGGCGATTGCTGTCCCCGGCCGCTCTGGCAACCCCGCCGCCCCCGTCACCACAAAGGTACTACTCCCGTCTTCGTTGCGCACCACGCAGCTACTGGCAATCAGTGACTCTGTATTAAGGATGCCCTCGGGTAGCTCAGCCAAACTGTTTTGGATAAAGCTGACATCCGGTAGCGCGATCGCCCCATTGACGCGGCCAGTAGCGTTAATGTCGACTCGCTGGTTCCCATTTAGGGTGCTGGGTGGCGCGGCGAGGGTGGCGGGGTTGAAGTTTTCCCCAAAAAAGGCCGGGGTATTGAAGGTGATGTTGCCCCCTTGACCATCGGCGGCAAAGGCCAAGATATCGCTATCGTCAAACGCCAGGATGCTATCTGCCGTCAGAGTAATGTTGCCGCCCCCCTCGCTGCCGCGCCGGACAAAGGCGAGGATATCGCTGTTGTCGAATAGACGGATGTCACTAGCGCGCAAGTTAATGTTGCCCCCCGCGCCAGTGGCCGCTTCCGTAGCCCCAGAAATTAGAAAGCCGTTGCTGAGGGTGATGCGGTCCGCTGCCGTAATGGTGATGTCTCCTGCATCCCCTTGGGCGCTAGTGCTGACCGCGATTTCGGCCCCGTTACTGATTGATAGGGTGTTACCGGTGATGATAATAGAGTCCCCATCCCCCATCGCCCCCGGATCCACTGAGCTAAAGATGGCGCTGCGAAAGCCATTGGCGGTGGTACCCGATAGGGACAGCTCGCCGGTGTTGAGGGTCACCTGACCGGCATCTCCCTGGCCCTGGGTGCTGGCCGCAATTTGAGCGCCGTCCTCCACCCTCAGCACTGGCGTGGTAATTCGAATATCGCCCCCGCGCCCTACACCAGTGGCTTCAACGCGGCTGAAGGCGTCTCCCCCAGGTTGTTGAGCTCCCCTCGCAGCAAACACCGCGTGACCGCTAGCACTGATAGTAATGTCTCCGGCGTCTCCCACCCCGGCAGCGTTGGTTAACAGCTGGGAGCCATCTAGCACCTGCAGGGTTTCGGTGCGAATAGAGATGTTGCCCCCGGCCCCTACCGCCCCTGGTGCGATCGCCGTCGCAATTAAACTGGCGGTTCCCTGTTGGTTAGCTCCCGATAGGCTAACCTCATCGGCACGAACCACTAGGTCGCCGGCATCCCCGGTGCCAAACGTCCCCGCGAGAATCTGCCCGCCATTGGTCAGGGCTAGTCGCCCTGCTTCGACGCGAATCTGGCCCCCGGTGCCCGTAGCCCCTGCCTTTACATCTGCCTGAATGCGGGCAGGCAATAGTCCTCCCTCTAGATTAAGAGGACCCGTAAGACCGTCGATTTCAATAGATTCTCTAGCCCTTACCTGGATATCCCCAGCGATACCCCGACTGTTAGTCTGCACAGCTGCATCAATAGTCCCGCCGTCTTGTAGACGAATGCGGTCGGCCTCAACGGTCAGGGACCCGCCTCGGGCGCTGGCATCGGTGCTGGCTACTAAGGTCCTCAGACTGCTGTCCGTAATCCCTAGGGCGGTAGATTCAAATCCAGCAATATCGACCTCGGTGGCCCGTACTGTCAAATCTCCAGCATCCCCTGTCGCTGCCAGGGACCCTGTGGAAATCTGCCCACCCGCCCGCAGCGTTAACGTCCCGGTCTCCAAAAAGATATCGCCGCCGTTGCCTAGGCTACCCGGCAACGGTGGTGCTGTCTGGCTGGTAATGCTGCTGGATAGCCTGCGCCCCGTCAGCCCCCCAACCACAGATGTACTCTCAGTCGCCCGAACGACAATGTCACCCGCATCGCCGTCAGCAAAGGTATTGGCGCTGAGAACGCTGCCGTTAGCCAAGCTGAGCCGCTGAGTCTCCAGCAAGAGCCTTCCAGCATCGCCTGCCCCACGGGTGGTGGTAAAAACTTGGCCATCGTCAAGGGTGACCGCGTCAGTCGCCAGAATAGTTAGCCCACCGCCACTGCCGGTACCGGCGGTGCTCACCGAAATTTGCGCACCAAACTCCGCTTCGCTGCCCTGGCCGTTGAGGCTGAGCCTCTCGGTTTGAATACCAATATCCCCGCCGCTGCCGTCAGCCATCGCCTCATTGACCAGGGAAGCGCCGGACAGTAGCGTCACCGCCTCGGCAGCTCTGATGAAAATGTCCCCCGCATCTGCCGACCCAAAGGTGGTGACGTCGATGGCAGCACCCTCCCGCAGGTCTAGCCGCCGAGCCTCGATCGTGATTGCTGCTTCTGGGGCAGGCTCTGATACTGACTCTGAGGCGATCGCGCTCACATCCCCGGCAGCGAGAACCATCTGGTCCGCCTGGATATGGATGTCTCCCCCAAGGGCAAGGAGATCCCCCCCAGTAATCGTCACGTCTGAACGCTGTAGCCCCGGCGGCAGCAGTAACCTACCTTGAGGGGTACGCTCCACTACCCCCGGTTCGGCCACAGCGGCAATCTGAATTGCCCCCCCGGTAGTGCCGATGAAGCCGCCATCAATGGTGATGTCCCCGCCCAGTAGGGTGACATCTCCCCCTTGGGTAGACCCAACAAAGGTAGACTGCACCGTGATAGGTGTGGTGGCCGCCGACGGCGTGAACCAATAAGCGGAAGGGGCCACCGTCAGTAGGGGTGAGGGTAGATCTGGATTGGCAGCGCTAAAGAATCCCCGTTCTCCAAACTGAATGGCGTCGGCCGTGGTGGCATTTAAAGCCCCTGGCAGGACGACGATGGACTCAGGGCCGAAGAGAATGCCGTTGGGGTTGATCAAAAATAAGTCTGGAGCGGCGTCACCGATGATGCCCAAAGTTCCCAAAATTCTGGAGGGGCGGGGCCCCGTGACGCGGCTGAAGATTGACGTCAATCCTAACGGGCTGAAGAAAACGGCCTCCCGCCCCTGCGCCACGTTAAAGTCTTCAAAGCTGTGAAATAGGTTTTGCCCCCGGCGTGCCCCGCCGAGAATCACATCGGCCTGCAGTTCATCAGAGTCCCGCAGGACAAGCGATCGCTCCCCGCCCAGGGTATCATCGGGCACGATAGCGTTCTGCGCCAGCGCTGTGGCGGCAGGCAACACCCCCATTCCGCTCACCAGAACTAAGGAGAGGAGTCGCATCAACATGGCCCGTTGTTGCCCCCTGTTACATAAGTCAGCGTCCAAAGAATTATCGCGATACCATAGCGTTGGCACTGCTTCGTCTCAATCGTTAGGAGTAACGCTGTGGGTCTCCCTTTCCTCAAGCACCGCCATATTTTACTCTTTTTTGTTCTGGGAGTGTTTCTCGCGGTGGGGGTGCCTCAGCAGGGAGTCACTCAGTTGGCGACTCCCGCCGCTCAGGTGCAGCAGGGGGTAGATCAGTACGAGGCCGGTGACTTTCAGGCCGCGATCGCCAGTTGGCAAACTGCCCTAGCGGCCTATCAGGAATCAGGTAACCAGCTAAATCAGGCGATCGCCGCCGAAAATATTGCCCGCGCCTACCGCCGTGTAGGAAATGACGCCGAGGCTTTGCCGTACTGGCAGCAAACGGCGGCGCTTTATGCCCAGCTTCAGCGCCCGGCCAAGTTGGGGCGGATGCTGACCGAGAAAGCCCAGACCTACACCAGCTTGGGGCAGTACAGCCAGGCGGCTGGCTTGCTGTGCGCCGTCGCTAGTGATGGTCCGGGCCACGACCAGCCGCCGTGCCGCGCTGACAGCGCTATCGGGCTGGCCCGCCAAGAAGGCGATGGACTTGGAGAGGCTGCTGCCTTGGGCAGCTTGGGGGAGGTCTACCGGCTGCAGGGTCGCTCGGAATGGGCAGAGGCGACGCTCAGCCAGAGTTTGGAGAAGGCCCGTGCGACGAATCAAGGGACTTACCAGGCAGCGGCCAACATGAGCTTGGGAAGCCTGCACTTGCAAAGAGCGCGGGCCAGCGATCGCCGGGCGGCTGGGGCCTTGCAGCGGGGCGATGATGCAGCGGCGCTGCGGCAGCAGGC
>JBCCAG010000054.1:0-11686 GCA_039814955.1 Cyanobacteria bacterium P01_A01_bin.135 | reverse complement strand
GGCAACCCCACTTCAGCGATCGCCATCTCCCCCCAGGGTAACCCCCTCTTGGCTAGCGGCAGGGACTACAACAATGGATATCTACAGCCAGAGAACCGGCCCCTGATTCGGGCCCAGCCGATGTCAGTCAACGGCATTTTCATCAGCGGCCGTCTGCCCCTTCACCCAGGTCAGACAGGGGAGGGGCTGCTTGGCCACCTGCGGCTTCTAGAGCAGTGGGACAGCCTCTCGGTTAGCGGCGCCATGGTTCAGATGGGGATGAACCACTACAGTACTGCGCCCTTGCCCCAGCGTAGGCACGATAAGCTCCCTCACTATTCTCTCGATCAGTGGCTGGGTAGCTACGACGTCGCGCTCCAGTATGGCCCTGCCTCCGCCCTGGCCAGCCAGTTTGCGGCCCCGGCGATTAGCAGCGAGGCCTACCAGACTCCCGCTGCCACCGACCCTTACATCGAGCTGCTGTGCCGGGCCGGAGGACGCTGCCCCTAGTCAGGCTTAGACGGCTTCCCGGAGGGAGCTAGCCACTTCCTGGGCTGATTGGTACTTCCCTTGGGTCAGGGAGGCTAGGACCCGCTGTAGGGAGACCGGGATATTGGGAATGACGCTGGGGTTAAGCAGATAGCGATTCTGGTTACGCTCACAAAATCGCAGGGGATTCTGACCGCTGATTAGATATGTCAGCGTAGCCGCAATGGGGTAAATGTCGACCTGGGCGCTGGCGCTCGGCTGCAGTTGGGTAGGGGCAATAAACCCAGTCGCGCCAACGGTCTTTAGCCGCTCAAGGGCCAGCGCCTTAATGGTGCCAAACCCAATTAAGGCTAGCTCACCTGTGGGACGGCGAATCAGATTGGCGGGCTCAATGTTGCGATGCAGGGCAGGGGGGGTAAAGCTATGCAGATGGGTAAGGACTCGGCAGAGGTCTACCATCCAAGCGATCGCCTGCCGCAGGGACACAGCGCCGTGGGTAGTCACATGCTGGGTGAGGCTATCGCCCTCTATGTGCTCCATCACCAGGTAAGGCTGCTGCTCCACCTGGAACTGGTTCAGCACTTGGGGAATTCTGGGGTGCTGGACATGGCGCAGCAGATTGGCTTCCAGGTCTAGGGCGGCGCGAGCCGCATCGTTGCCAACCCAGCTGGCGTTCAGCGTTTTTAGCACCACCGACCTGCCAGCCAACTCGGCCAAGTAGGTGATGCCAATATCCCCTTGTCCAAGAATTCGCTGAATTTGATGTCCTCGAACGGTCTGCCAGGCCGATTGACCCGCCGGTGGCCGGTCAGTTGCGGCGCTCCCTTTTGGGGCAGGAGCTTGAGACGCCGCAGCCGGTAGCGGGGGAGCCGTAAACCCCGCATGCTGACCGGGTAGGGGGGGCTTGGGAATTGCCGTGGAGCCAGGCGCGGGGATAGGCTGAGCTGCATCAGGCGAGCTATCTAGCTCTGTGCTACGCGACAAACGCTCTTCAGGGTGGCTGAACAGGTTTCTTGGCAGCGTTGAGAGGATTTCATCCCCCAACCGAACTTGAACGTTGGGGCCAGAGCGGGCAAGACGAATAATAGCCCCATCCTTGACAGGCGTCTTCGTGATCCGCTTACCGTCTACATAGGTGCCGTTAGTTCCTAAGTTGATGACTTCCCAATGGTCGTCGGTGTAGCACAGCTCGACGTGATGGCGAGAAACTACCGCGCTGTAGAGCACCACATCATTGTCGGTGGAGCGCCCAAGCCGGATTACCGTCTGATCGCTGAATGGCCACACCTGTATAGGGGTGTGCTTGAGGGGATGGAGTAGAAGGAGAGTGATCACGCTAACTCAGGTAAAGCGATCGGAACACGCCAATATCAGGTCAATGCTACTCGAAATTGGGGGTGACGTCTGCTCATCGGTCCATTTCAAATGAAAAGGCTACTTTGTCTTCTTTGCCTAAGGCAATGCGATCGCCCTGCCGCAGGCGGCGACGGCTACCCACCGCTAGAGGGAGATTATTGACATAGGTTCCGTTGGAGCTGCCAGCATCTTCGATGTAGTAGGCTTCCCCTTCCCGATGAATCGTCGCGTGGACCCGCGACACCACGCCGGAGTCAGGAAATCCAGACACATCGAGATCGGGGGGAATTTGGCTGTTGGGTTTACCTAGGCGAACTACCGGTAGCGCTGGCAGCGTGAGTGCGGTGCCCGTCCCCATGTGACGCAGATAAACGGAGGGAGCGGCAACTTCGGCCCTGGGGAAGGCAGTCTCCTCTGTGGTAGGGAGACAGGGAAACTTGCCGGATTGGCCGATGGTAGCCTCGCTCAGCGAAGCGCCGCAGGACCCACAGAACCGGGCATCGGCCTGACAACTCGCGCCACAGACCGGGCAGGCGATGACCACGGGCAGAGGGCTGGCGCAGGCGGCACATTGGCCAGCGCCGTCAGAGTTTTGGTAAGCGCAGTTGGGGCAGGTAATCATTATGCCAGCGTTAGCGGAATAAACGGCTGCGTTGGGTGGCGCCGCTTCATGGGGTGATCTGCGCCGCAGCGGCCTCATCGACAAACCACCACAGCTCGCCTTCAGCTTGGATCAACCGCGCGGGATAATCTGCTGTATCTGCCTGACTGTTCTGCAGCACCTGCGCCAGGGCTGGCGCTTTGCCGGCTCCCGACACCATGAATATGATGCATTGGGAGCGGTTAATTAAAGGAGCCGTCAGCGAGATGCGCGTCTGTCCGCCCTTCTCCCCTATGGTTACCAAGCGATCGCTCACCTCAAGCGCCGGCGTGTGGGGAAACAAAGAAGCGGTGTGGCCGTCATCTCCCATACCCAGCAGCATGATGTCAAAGCGGGGAAATTCCCCTGCCTCAACCTCGAAGAACGCCTGCAGCTCTTGTTCGTAGAGAGCCACAGCCTGCTGCGGGTCATCCGCTTCGGTGGGTACGGGGTGGATGTTTTTTGCGGGAATCGAAATCTTGTCGAGCCAGGCCTGGCGCACCATTTTCTGGTTACTGTCGGGGTGATCGGAGGGCACATAGCGCTCATCACCCCAAAACACATGCAGGGCCTCGCAGGGAATGGGCTGCTGCGCTAGGGCCTCGTAGAGAGGTTTGGGGGTACTGCCCCCCGCCAGAGAAATGGTGCAGTACTCTTTTTCAGCGATCGCAGAGTGGATCCGCTTGGTTACCAAGTCAAGAGAGCGCTCCACGACGGCGGCCTTGTCGGCAAGAATTTGTATACGGGAAGATAGCATAACAGCGGTTCGCCAGGATTAGCTATATGTTGATGCAAGTACGGTTAATGTAAGTACGGTATTCAGCAGGCGGTATTCAGCGTAATACGGGGCGCTCACCGACTGGCATACCGATTGGCATACTCGATACCCTAACACTAGTCGATAGGTCATCGGTAGAGGTAAGCGTACCCAATCCGACCTACTCAACCCTACCCAAAATTCTGTATAAGGGAGTTAGTCTCTCCTCTAGCATCATGGCTGACACCTATCGCCAGGACGAAATTCAAGAGATCCTGCAGATTGCGATCGCACGCCACACGGGCGTTGACGAGCTTTCTCGCCAGCAGCTCTACGAAATTGCGGACGAGCTGGGGCTAACGCTGCAGCAGATCCAGTCGGCGGAGCAGGATTGGGCGTCTGGCCGGCAGGCTTCCTGGGAGCACAGCGAGTTTCAGCGGCACCGCCGAGTGCGCTTCCGTCAGCATTTGATTAAGTACGGCATCACCAATGGATTCTTGATGCTGTTTGATCTAACTACCTTTGGCGACGGCAGGTTTACCCTATCGTTTTCCCTGTACATTGCCATGATGTGGGGTCTCTTTTTAACCCTAGACGGCTGGCGCGCCTTTCAGACCGAAGGCGATGCCTACGACCGGGCTTTTCAGAGCTGGCGGAGACGGCAGTGGCTGCGGCAGTCGGCGCGGCGGCTCCTCAGCCGGTGGCCTCTGGCCGCTATGCGGGGTCGCTAGGCGAAAGCCCCATGCTGTGGGCCATCTTGGGAGATTCAAGGGTGGGGAAAGGCCGGGCAAAGCTTGCCTATGGAAATTTGCCCAAATAGTAAAAGCCCCCCAAGCCTATACGGCCCAAGGGCTGGAGTTCCTGAAAATCGTCACTGCATACATAGTGGCAAGTTATTCAGATCGTCGCAAGGGGGTGAAACCCCTCACCGAACCACCGTGATCGAAATCAGCGCTTCTGGGGGGCGCTGTTGACCTATTTTGTGCTAAGAGATGTCTCGAGCACCTTGCGCTTCAGCGGCAGTGCGCTCGCCAATCGGCACATAGGGAACACTGTGGTCGCCGGTATAGACTTGGGTGGGGCGGAAGATGCGGTTGGCGGCAAGCTGGTCTTTCCAGTGGGCCAACCACCCGGCCACCCGAGCGATCGCAAAAACCGGCGTAAATAGGTCATCCGGGATGCCAAGGCGGCGATAGACTAAGCCTGAATAGAAGTCGACATTGGGGTAGATACCCTTACCGCTCAGCTCCTCCTCTACCACCCGCTCTAGCTCAACGGCAATTTCGTAGTACTTATCGTAGCCAAACTTATCGAATAGCTTTTCAGCTAGCTCCTGCAAGATGGTGGCGCGGGGGTCTTTGACTTTGTATACCCGGTGCCCAAAGCCCATAATCTTGCGCCGCTTTTCAATGCAGTTCTCCACAAAGGGGCGAACGTTCTCTAGCGAGCCAATGCGCTCTAGCATTAGCAACACCTCTTCGTTAGCGCCGCCGTGCAGCGGGCCAGCTAGAGTACCCACCGCGGAAGCTACAACCGCGTAGGGGTCGGTTAAGGTAGAGGCCGTCACCATGGCTGAGAAGGTGGAGGCATTGACGGTGTGCTCAGCGTGGAGGGTGAGGCATACATCAAAGATTTCAGCGGATAGGGAATCAGGCTCCCTCTCGTTGAGCATGTACAAAAAGTTAGCGGAATAGTCGAGGTCATCCCGGGGTTGGATCGGATCGTTACCGCGCCGCATCATGTCAAATGCGGCCACCATGGTGGGAATTTTTGCCAGCAGCCGCACTACCGCAGCGCGAATATAGGCCGGATCATCCAGCGCGCGGCGGGAGTAGAACAGGCCCAAAGCAGCGGCACAAGCCTGCAGCGCATCCATAGGATGGCCAGATTCGGGGAAACATTTCATCATGTCCCGAATCCGGTACTTCAAGCGGCGGTGGTAGCGAATTTCATGCTCAAAGTCCGCTAGCTCATCTAATGTCGGTAGGTAGCCCCAAATTAATAGAAACGCCGTCTCGATAAAGCTACTCTTGAGCGCTAGATCGTTGATGTGAATGCCCCGATATTCAAGTAGACCCGCTTTGCCGTCAACGTAGCTAATATTGGACTGCTTAGCGGGAATGCCTTCTAGACCAGGACGGTAATCGTTTGCAACGGCCATAGTGGTGTGCTTTGAGCGCCAGTAAGTTACTTCTAAGAAACATAGTGCTTCCTTCTAAGCTGACTCGCTACGTAACGAGTCAGCCGCTTAGGATTAAGCTTGCCATATTTCCTGCCGCTTCAGGTCGGCGACCAATGACATCTTGACGAAATCTTGTGTCCGCCAAGGCCTAATCAGCGCTTTTGAGAAACCTAGCAGGTTCTCCCTAGTGACCCACTGCCCGCCGGGTCAAGCGCTTAGGCCCGTTACAGCAGCAGGCGCGGAGGCGCTAGCCAAAACAGAGCGCTGTTGCCCTCGGGACTATTGTTTGGGAGGTGTAGCCCCAGCACGCCGGCCTTTTTCACCGCTAAGCAGCCGCGACACTGCCCCCACAACAGCCGCTCCGCCCACTCGCTGAGGTTAGGCTCATGACCGACCATCGCCAGGGCTTCGCCCCTCCACCCCGCAAGCCAGCCCAGCCACTGGTGAAAGTCTCCGTCAGGAGCTAGGTGTTCCGATACCGCTACCTCGCCGAGCCCAGCCTCCCCTAGGATCTCTGCCGTCTGCTGGGCTCGAACCAGGGGACTGGTGAGGATCAGCTCGACCTGAATTGTCTGAGCTAGCCGTTCAGCTACCCGCCGCGTCCGCTGTCGACCTTTTGCGGTCAAGGGGCGCTCCCCGTCGTTGGCGTAGGTGCCTCGCTCAGCGGCAATACCGTGGCGGATCAGGTAGAGGGTGATCATAGCTGAGGTGGCCCCAATGGAGACGGCTGTCTATGAAAACAGCTGAAACCGACGGAGCTTAGCTTCAATGGCATTGGGCAGGACTTTGCGCAGGGCCTTTTGGCTATCAAAGGAGAGCCGGTGCCGGTTAGCCAAGTCAAAGGGATAGGGCCCCAAATCGCGATCGCGCTCCATATGCAGCAGCAGCACCTGCTCTGGGCGTTTGCTGTGTAAGGCGTAACCCAGCTCGACGCATACCTCAGGGCTAGGGATGAGGCGGGGCGGCTCGCCATCAATCTGATGTATCGGCGTGCCGTCGGCGATGAACAGCAGGCACTGGTTGATCTTGCGCATCAAATTGCTGGTCAGCCGAGCGGGGCCGTCAGCCAGTCGGTTAGATTCTTCTAGGCTTAGGGGGAGGCGCGATCGCCCATTGAGGTCTTCCATCACCCGGTTGATCTCATCCCGCAGCAGGTCCCCGGACTCGGGGTAGTCAGTCTGGTAGCAAAAGAAAATGGTGGGCTCTAGGCTGGCCATCGTCTCTTGCTTGGCGAAGTAAATTTCGTGGCTGATCAGGTCGACGTTAGCCACCCGGTAGCCGCCGCTGCCCTCGATGTAGAACTCCACCGGCTCGCCGTTCAGGTAGCGCTCAAACCAATCGGCTTCTCGTACGGCCTCGGCTTCGTCGAGGAAGTCGGCCCGCAGGCCGGATTTGAGCAGGCTGTTGCGGCTGAGGCGCAGATCGTGGGGGCGCGCTTCGAGCTCGCGAATGGGGATGTATTCGTCGAGGTACCAGGCTTTGAGGGCGATGATTGCCATGGGGTGGCGGGATGTGACGGGTGGATTGGCGAATTATATCGTGGTGGTGGCTTATGGTTATTATAGTACAAAATACCTATAAAAATAATTTGAGCGAGCGGTTTGCAGGCCTACCTTCGAAGCCAACACACGATAAATCGCGCTTTGTGGATGTCCCAAAGCGTCACTCAGCGCCGCCAACGCAACGCCCGGGCACTGGTTTTCTAGAAGGTGATAGAGCTGGGCCCCTGGGTGGTCAGCAACTCAAAGATGGAGATTGAGCGATCGCAGTAGCCAGTAGTGAATAGCCCTTCGGGCATGGCTGCGTAAGTGCCAGTGACACCGCTCTCGTCCCACAGCTAGTAACTTCAAACCGCTGTCACCGCCTCAACTGAAACCAGCTAACGATTGAGTTCAGCGGCGAAGGTGAAGCATTCTTGCCAATATCTCTCAATATTCTGCTGCAATAGGGTAGCTATGCGAGTTTACGCTTCGCTGCAGCACGGATCCGCAAATCGTCCATATGCCTCGCCAGATCGACAACATTCGCGCCGCTGTAGATATCTTGCAGAAAAATGTGATAATCGTATGCCTCTGTACTGTACCGTCAGGCATCCTTTAGAGCTCGCGCTGAGCCAACCATCTTATAATTGATTTCGCGACCTTTGTAGGTGCCAAGATAATTGCCGCTAGTAAGCTTCTGAATCATAATCAGAGCGTCGATATTCCGTGTAGCATCGTATATCCGATACAGTGCATTCAGGTCTCCTGCAGATGGCCTTATTTCACGTACGAAGCCATGTGACGTTGCCTCATCTAAATCGAGGAGCCTGATAAACACGGCTTTAATTCCGAACGCGTTTCGTACTGATATTTTCTCAACGTGTTGTCAATACAGTTGCACGGAGCCAAAGTGGTTAATTGTTGTAAAGCCATAGCTATCGAGGCGTAGAATTCCCCCGCCTACAAGAATTAATAGCCGCCAAATAGCGATTGGCATAAAATCACCCTTGTTGATGACAGAAGCGGCGCGTTTGAACTCTGCACAGTTTCTTTTAATAGACTGAAATTTTCGCCTAACGCTACCAGTCAGCGGCTCTGCAAACTTAATAGCGACTCAGATGAGCTTTTTCTTTACTCCGTTGCACGAGTGTTATTACGCGGCTGTCGGCTTATCAAATGAGTGCTTTGCTGAGGGGGGTGGCGATCGCGCTCAGGCTTAGGACGTGGCCTGCAGTGACTAGGTAGGTTTCGCCGGCGATCGCCCCCACACGGCGAGTCAATGTCCCAAGGCGATCGCGGAACAGCCGCCCCACAGGGTAGCTGGGGACGACGCCCCAGCCGGTTTCTTCGGCTACCAAGATCACATCGCTCTGAGTTTGCTGCAGGGCTTGGCAGAAGGCAACTTGCGTAGTGGTCCAGATGGGTTCGTCTTGCTCCAATAAATTGGCGAGCCAGGTGCCTAAGGAGTCCACCAACAGGCAGTCTTGGGAAGTGGCCTGCTGAATAGCGGTGGCTAGGGCGCTGGGGACTTCCTGGTAGCGCCAGGTCGGGGGACGACGCTGCTGGTGCTGCTGAATACGGGCTTGCCACTCGGCGTCGTTGGGATCAACGGTGGCGGTGGCAATGTAGGTGACCTGCTGGCCTGCCTGCTGGCGTTGGAGAGCTAGGGCTTCGGCCCATTCGCTTTTGCCGGAGCGGGCCGGGCCGGTGACCAGGATGCAGCTCATGAGAGGCCGAGGCAGTCTAGGACAAAGGCATATTCAAAGGCCAGCTCCTTCAGCCGCCCGTAGCGCCCAGAAGCGCCGCCATGGCCCGCGTCTAGGTTGGTTTTCAGCAGCAGCCGGTTGGCGTCCGTTTTGATTTGGCGCAGTTTAGCGGTCCATTTGGCCGGTTCCCAAAAGCCGACCCGGGGGTCGTTCAGCCCGCCGGTAATCAGCAGGTGAGGGTAGTCTTGGGCGGTGACGTTGTCGTAGGGGGAGTAAGAGAGCATGTATTGGTAGTACTCCGGGTCGTTGGGGTTGCCCCATTCGTCCCACTCCAGCACCGACAGCGGCAGGGTGGGGTCCAAAATGGTGGTCACCACATCCACGAAGGGGACGGCAGCGATCGCCCCGTGGAATAGGTCCGGGCGCTGGTTGAGCACAGCCCCCATCAGCAGGCCTCCGGCGCTGCCGCCGCTGATTACCAGATGCTCGGCGCTGGTCCAGCCCTGGTTAATTAGGTGCTGAGCGCAGGCAATAAAGTCAGTAAAGGTATTTTTCTTGTACAAAAACTTGCCTGCCTCATACCACTTGCGACCCATCTCTCCGCCGCCGCGAATGTGGGCGATGGCAAATACAATACCTCGGTCTAGCAGGGAGAGCCGGGTGGAGGAGAAGCCCGCTGGGTAGGGGTAGCCGTAGGAGCCGTAGCCCGTCAGAAATAGGGGTGTCTCGGGGCTGGGTTCGGTGTCGTTACGATATACCAAGGAGATGGGAATTTCGGTGCCGTCTGCGGCGATCGCGGTGAGCCGCTCACTCTTATACTGGCTGCGGTCATAGCCCCCAAGTACCGGCGTCTCTTTCTTGAGCTCCCGCTCATGGGTGGTCATGTCGTAGTCAAATACCGAGGGCGGGGTGACCATGGAGGTGTAGGTGAACCGCAGAATGGTGGTATCGAACTCGGGCATGGTGCCGCCGGACGCGGTGTAGGCGGGTTCAGGAAATTCTATTTGCCGCTCATCACCGCCCCTCTGGTCGCCATTAGCAAGCTGCCGCACCCGAATGGTGGGCAGGCCGTTCTCCCGCTCGTAAATCACCAGATGGTCCCGAAACACGTCGATGTCGCTCAGCATCACGTCTTCCCGGTGGGGAATGACCTCTTGCCAGTGGGCTTTGTCGGGTGTCGCGACGGGGGTGACCATCAGCTTGAAGTTGATGGCGTCTTCGTTGGTGACGATGTAGAAGCGTTCGCTATTAGGGATGATGCCATTGCCGGGGTGGTGGGCAACCCAGTATTCCACGCCCTTTTGCCG
Organism: Cyanobacteria bacterium P01_A01_bin.135; assembly: GCA_039814955.1. Lineage (GTDB taxonomy): Bacteria > Cyanobacteriota > Cyanobacteriia > CAKZMO01 > CAKZMO01 > JBCCAG01. Next base: position 1,789 of record JBCCAG010000054.1, on the reverse strand, counting down.
GGGCTGAATGATTTTGAACTCGCCCTGGGGCTGACTGGCGTCTAGTACCGCCACCTCTGAGGTGACCTTGCTGTTGCTCGACATCACCAGGTAAGCTTCGCTGCGGGTGGTGCCGATGCTCAGGTAGTAGGACTCATCCGTCTCTTCGTACACCAGCGCATCGCTATCAGGGTCAGTGCCCAGCTGATGCCGCCATAGCTGGTAGGGGCGGTGGGCTTCGTCAATGCGGGTGTAGAACAGGGTTTGGTTGTCGTTGGCCCAGGCTGCCCCCCCCACATCGGAGAGTTGCTCGTCGTACTGGGTGCCGTCTTTCAAGCTCTTGAATACCAGGGTGTAGCGCTCGGAGCCATTTGTGTCGGTGGAGTAGGCTAGCAGCGCCTGGTTGGGGCTGATTTCAAAATCGCCAAGGCTAAAGTACTCTTCCCCTTCGGCGAGCTGGTTGTTGTCCAGCAGCACTTCTTCGGTAGCTTCAAGGGAGCCTAGCTTGCGGCAGTAGATGCTATAGGCTTTGCCTTCCTCGGTGCGGCTGTAGTAGTAATAGTCGCCGTAGCGGTAGGGCACCGATAGGTCGGTCTCCTGAATGCGGCCCAGCATTTCGTCGTAGAGCTGCTTTTGCAAGTCCTCAGTGTGGGCCATAACGGCCTCGGTATAGGCGTTCTCGGCTTTGAGGTAGTCGATCACCTTTGGGTCATCGCGATCCCGTAGCCAGTGGTAGGGGTCGGTGCGGCGATCGCCGTGGATTTCGAGGGTTTTGGGCTGCGGCGCGGCGGTAGGGGCGGTGGGTGATGATTGGGTAGAGGTCATGGCACGTTGAGGAGAAGGTGTAGCGCTAGTAGCTAATCTAACAAGCGGGGTTGGCGTTTGTCGTGGGAGCGTCTCTGCGGCTGTGGGTGGCTACACTGAGCTTGGAATTGCGCAAGTTGTACCAATTTCTGGTGCTACCGCTACAGAGCGTTACCCCTCCGCCTCCGGCACCTCTCCTTGCCAAGAGGAGGATGGACGGGGACTGATGTGTGGACAAGTACCCCCACGACCACAAGCCGATGGCGTTAGCCGACCTGATTATCCAGCGGCTTAGACAGACTCCGTAAACTTCCGCTTCCATGCATACCACACCCCCAGCAACATCAAGCAGACCGCCAGCAGCAGCCACTCCCCCGGCTCCGGCACCGCCGTTACCGTCGTCCCCTGGGGGTCCGGTAGCTGCTGGTCCTCCACCTCGCGCTCAAAGCGATCGCCCTGGTTCTCCGCCTCCTTCAACTGCTGCCGCTGTGCCGAGTTCACCAGCACCAGCATGGAGGAATAGGGAGTGACGATGCTGTTGTCCTTCGCTACTTGATGAATCGCGTCCAGCTGGGCCAAATCGCTAGGCTGCACCGCCTGGCTCACCTGGGCCACCCACTGGCGCGCGGCCATGGGGGCCAAGCTGTCCGTAGTAGCAGCGTCGGGGTAAGGGTTGCGGCTGAGGAACCAGGCGTAACCATCGGCCACATTCAGCAGCGAAGTGTCTGCTCCCAGGCTGGGCTGGGTGGCAATGCGGGTCATGGCGGTTTCGAGGTCTGCTACTGCGCCACCGCCCGTGCGCTGTATGGTTTCTAAGGTGGCGTCGTCGTAGACGGCCTGGAACCCTCCTACATGGACCAGCCATAGCGGCGCGGTGAGGGGGAGCGGGGTGCTGTCCTCGGTGAGTTCGTAGCTGCCCGCATCGGTAAGCAGCAGGATGGCGTCATAGTCGGCGCTGCCTGCAGCAGCCAAGTACTGCTCTAGCATTTGGCGGGTCTGCATCGCG
>JBCCAG010000265.1:0-5394 GCA_039814955.1 Cyanobacteria bacterium P01_A01_bin.135 | reverse complement strand
TCCCCAAATGACATTCCCGATGCGCCCATCCCCCCTGCAGCAGAGACCCAGCAGACGGTGGCGGTGGTAGGGCGCTCGCCCGCTGATGCCGCGACCCATACTCCTGCGGGTAGCCTCGATCCATTGCCCGCCCCGCCCATTGACCGGCAGGCCAAGTCATCGGGGAGGCGCTGGGCTGTGGGGGTGTTTGCGATCGCTGCTGTGCTGGGCATTGGGGCGGGGCTACGGCGGGCGTTGACGACGTCCCCTGGCCTTGACCAAACCTCTGAGCCCTCTGGTCAAGATGAACGCCCGGCGGATAGCAGTCCTCCTTTAACCGGCGCACCCACGCCCGCCCAGGCTCAAGCCACAGTAGATGAGTTCTACCAATTGGTCTCCGCCCAGGATTGGCAGGCGGCCAGAGATTTGACGGCGGGGCAGCTTGCGAGTCAGTTCAACCCCAGCTTTTTCCGTCAGTTTCAGCAGGTGGCGGTGGACAACCTGCAGGTGAGCAAGCAAGGGAGCGACGGGGTGACGCTGGTAGGAGAAAACATCTACCGCTACCCCGATGGATCGAGCCAGCAGGAGACGCGCACCTTTACCGTGGCGATCGTAGAAGGGGAGCCCCGCATTGTGTCGTCCGAGTTTGTGCGAGTGATTCGAAAGCGATCGTAAGCGAGCTACACTTCGGTGACGCTTTTGCAGCGGGCTCTCTCACTCTACGGCAGAATCTCCAACCACGTTCATCAGGCGCTCTAGCTTCAAGAGCAAGGCTAAACTCAAGCAGAAGATTCTTGAGTTTATTGACTACTTCAACCTCACCATGGCCAAGCCGTTTAAGCGAACTGACATAAGGTAGGCCCATCATCTCTATAGAATGCTTGGCTTATTTCTGCCGCTGAATAATCGGCAGTTCTACCGAAACCCCTGGGCAAACCTAACCGGCAAACCAAGGCGAGGTTTAATATGGAGGCAGCGCCATTACGCCACCCGATATTTGCCCATGTCCTCCGACGTCCTCTCCACCACCGAACAGTCCAGCAAGATTCACCTCCCCCGCACCAGCGAATCCGAATCTCTCAAGCGTATCCGCCACACTATGTCCCACGTGATGGCCATGGCGGTGCAAAAGCTGTTCCCCAAAGCGCAGGTCACCATCGGCCCCTGGATTGAGACGGGCTTTTACTACGACTTCGACACGCCGGAGGCCTTTACTGAAAAAGACCTGAAGGCCATCCGCAAAGAGATGATCAAAATCATCAACCGCAAGCTGCCGGTGGAGCGGGAAGCGGTGAGCCGGGAGGAGGCGAAAGCACGCATCCAGAAGCTTAATGAGCCTTACAAGCTAGAAATCCTAGACGACATCGACAGCGAGCCGATCACCATCTACCACCTGGGGGACCAGTGGTGGGACCTGTGTGGTGGTCCCCACGTGGAGAACACCGGAGACCTACACCCCAAGGCCTTTGAGCTAGAGTCAGTGGCGGGGGCATACTGGCGCGGTGATGAGACTAAGGCCCAGCTGCAGCGCATCTACGGCACCGCCTGGGAAACCCCAGAGCAGCTAGCCGAATATAAGCGGAGACGGGAAGAGGCCCGCAAGCGGGACCACCGCCGCTTAGGTAAGGAGCTAGGGCTATTCATCTTTTCAGACCCGGTGGGCCCCGGTCTGCCGCTATGGACCCCCAAGGGTACCATTCTCCGCTCTACCCTAGAGGACTTCCTGAAACAAGAGCAGGTGAAGCGAGGCTACCTGCCGGTGGTCACTCCCCACATTGCCCGCATCGACCTGTTTAAAATCTCGGGCCATTGGCAGAACTACAAAGAAGACATGTTTCCCATGATGGCGGAGGATGACGAGGCCCGCGAGCAGGAGCAGGGCTTCACCCTCAAGCCGATGAACTGCCCCTTCCATATCCAGATTTACAAGAGCCAATTGCGTTCCTACCGAGAGCTGCCCATTCGGCTGGCGGAGTTCGGCACCGTGTACCGCTACGAGCAGTCCGGGGAGCTGGGGGGGCTGACCCGGGTGCGGGGCTTCACGGTGGATGACTCCCACCTATTTGTGACGCCGGACCAGCTAGAGGAAGAATTCCTCAAAGTGGTAGACCTGATTCTGTCGGTGTTCAAGAGCCTGCAGCTGAAGAACTTCCGGGCCCGCCTCAGCTTCCGCGACCCGGAGTCGGACAAGTACATTGGCGGGGATGAGGTGTGGAACAAGGCGGAAGCCGCTATCCGCAACGCCGCGGAAACCCTGGGTATGGAGTACTTTGAGGGTATCGGCGAGGCGGCCTTTTACGGACCCAAGCTGGACTTTATCTTCCAGGATGCCCTGGAGCGGGAGTGGCAGTTGGGCACCGTTCAGGTGGACTACAACCTGCCGGAGCGCTTTGAGCTAGAGTACGTGGCGGAAGACGGCTCCCGCCAGCGCCCGGTGATGATTCACCGCGCCCCTTTCGGCTCCTTAGAGCGGCTGATTGGCATCTTGATCGAAGAGTACGCCGGAGATTTTCCACTGTGGCTGGCCCCAGTGCAGGTGCGGCTGCTGCCAGTGACCGAGGAGCATGTGGGCTTTGCCCAAGAGGTAGCCAGCAAGATGCGGGCTGTTGGGGGCCGCGTGGAGGTGGACTTGGGGGGCGATCGCCTCGGCAAGATGATCCGCACCGCTGAGAAGGACAAGATTCCGGTAATGGCGGTGGTGGGCGGTAAAGAGGTGGAGTCCAACAGCCTTAGCCTCAGGATACGCCGCGCCGGGCAGCAGACCGAAGACCTAGGGACGCTGCCGGTGGATGAAGTGCTAGGGCGGCTGAAGACGGCGATCGCGGAGCAGGGCGGGTTCTAGTTAGGCCTCGTCCATAGCAATCCCATGTGATTTGTGAGAGCTAACGTGGGGAATGCATTTGCGCGCCGCGTTTGCTGTACAGCGCTGCTGGGCGTCGGCAACCATCGCTTCCAGAGAGCTACCTCCGGCATTGTCAGCAACGCCAATGTCGAAGGTGACGCTGAGCCCTGGATGAACCGTTTCCCAGGCGTGGGCCTCAACTGCTCGCCGCAGCCGGTCTGCGAGGATCTCCGCTTGGGGAAGGCTAGCTTGGGGAAGGGCAATCAAGAACGCCTCCTCGCTGAAGCGGATAACCCATTCTCCACTGCGGGTCGCCTGCTGCAAAATGGCGGCAACCTGCTGCAGGACCTGGTCCCCCACCTCGCGGGAGGGGGCGGCGTTAATTTGATCAAAGTGGTCAATACTGCCTAGCAACAGGCTCAGCGGGTGGCCTTGCTGCGCTGCCTCAGCCAGCAGTCTCGGTCCCTCATAGTCAAAAAAGCGGCGGTTGTAGAGCTGCGTTAGCTCGTCGCGCATGTCTATGTGGACCTCACTCAAGGTGTGATCTAGAGCCACCAAGGTGTGCTGAACGTAGCTCAGCAATTGCCCCAGTTCGTCGCGGTAGTGGGTGGGCAGGCCGGGTAGAAGGCGCTGCTGGTCATACTGTGCTAGAGCATTAATGGCAGCATGGACCGGTTCAGTATAGGCGCGCAGGGCGGCTAGGGTAAGGGCCATGCCCAACCAAGTGGCCGCCAGAACGGTGAACAGGACAGCTTGATACCCTTTGAGAGGATGGCCGCACAGGTAAACCACCAGAGCCAGTAGGGGAATGTGAGCGCCCACCAGGGCAACCACCAAAATGCGATCGCCGAACTGCTGCAGGCGAGGGATGCGCCGAAATAGGCTATACAGCCACATTCGGGGCGGCGTAGATGCCCCCGGACGGGCTATTGCGGTTGAGGCTTGAGAAATGTGGGCAGGTCGATACGACTGCGCTTTCCCGGCAGGTCACCTTGCTTGGGAGACGACCAGCCGTCAGCATCGCCGCCGGTTGTGGGTGGGGAACCGGCACCCGCTTCTGAGGCTGGTGCTTCGGCCACTACTGGCGCTGCTTCGGGGACATCTGTGGCTTCGGCGGCCGGGGGGGCGTCGCGATCGCTGGAGCTATCGGCAGGTCTGAGCTGGCTGGCGATAGCCTTTGCCCCCTGCAGCACGACGTCAAATAGCGTATCTACCCCCTCGCTGTTTGACGCTGTCCGCTGGGTTCCTGCCGGAGCCTGAGAAGCCTCGGCAGGGGCAGTGGCTTTACTGACCGGCGGCGTTGGGGGAGCTGACTCAACCTCAATAATAGTTTCAGCAGTCGTTTCAGCGAGAGAGTTGGGGGCTTCCTCAGGAGGCGAGGGCACCTGCGGCTCAATTTTAGCCACCATCTGCACCAAATCGGTCCAGAAGGCATCGTCTGTAGCACCAGGCGATTCACCAGGCTCCGAGGCTTCCGCGCCAAGGCCCAGTAGATTTAGAACATTTGTCGCCTGCAGGTCACCGTTGGTAGCGCCGTGAGCCAGGTTGTGGCTGATGCTTGGTCTGCCGTTCGCCTGAGCGCCACTGGCCTCCTCGGTTGGCGGCTGGTGAGCTAGGTTAAACAGGGTCGTCTTAAAGTGAGACATCTGCGGTACCTGGGGGGCAGGCTTCAGTGGGGGGATGATCTCAGCGCCATCTGCACTCGGTCTAGCACTTGAGCTATGTCCGTTGGGGCTTGGGCGCTGGGACCAAGGGGTGATACTGTTGGGTTTGGGCAGCAGCGGTGACGTGAGGGAGGCGACGTCGTTGGGGGCGGGCAGGGTTACCTTCCCGTTGACGGCAGGCTGGGGACTGGGAGGGATTTCGGTTGGTGCTGGAGGGTTTGGCGTTGGAGAAGTTGACCCTGAAGAAGTAACTTCGGCGATCGCAGCGTTCGCCATATCGGCTGCGTGCCCTGCCTCCGGGGCCGTGTAGCTGGGGGGCGGGACCTCCAAGCACCGATCTAGGGCCGCTTTCAGCTGTAGGGTGTAGCGCTGCTGCCGCTGTAGACGCTGCTGCAGTTCGCTACAGCGCTGAGTGAGATCGGCAATGCGGTTGGCCTGCACCCGGCAGCGGCTCTGGAAGGCGCTGTTGTCCTGCTCAAGCTGGCGCAGGTGCAGCCGGTCGCTGTTGGACTGTTGGGCTAGGCTGTCAATGCGGATGGCCTGCCGCTGGTTGGCCTGCTGAGCAAATTCAAGCTGGTTGAGGAGATAGGCAACTTGGCTGCCAGCCGCCGATTCATCGGTATCGCCTATGGGGGCTGCTGGCCGGCCGTTATTCTGCCCGGCTAGCTGAGCTTCAAGCTGAGCAACCCGGTCCCGCAGCTGATGATTCTGCTGGGTTAGATCTTGAGCCAATGCTACCAGCGCTTCCGAGGACCCGCTAACCCCATTGCCGTTGCCACTCCCGTTCGGAGACTGGCGACGCTCACGATACTGGGTCTGTCGTTCCTGCGCCCCGGCCCCAATTGCGCTGGGGAAATTGACGCGATCGCCCGAGGATGAGGTAGGTTCATTCATGGGTCTAAGATTACG
>JBCCAG010000688.1:0-2675 GCA_039814955.1 Cyanobacteria bacterium P01_A01_bin.135 | reverse complement strand
TGATTTGGCCTGACTTACAACGTGAACAGCCCGCCTGGGCCTGACGGGCTTCTTGGCGATGCTGCCGCGCTTCGCCCTGGCCCAAAGCCTGCGCCGCTCGCAGAAGCCCTATGCCATGACCTGGGTGGCGGCGATCGCCCTACTGGCTCTCGTCCACAGCAGCAGCATTTTCCAGGTGCTGGGCTTACCCATTAACGGGCCCCGAATAATAGGGGTGGGTGCGGGACTTCTCGTGATAGGCCATTGCCTCGGCAAGGTGCGACGCAACCCCGTCTTTGGCATCCGCACTCCCTGGACCCTGCAGAGCGATCGCATCTGGAATCAGACAAACCGGCTGGGGGGACGGCTGCTGTTCGTGCTAGGGCTGGGGGGCGCAATCGCTGCTGTAGTAGGAGCGCCCGGAGTAGTCCTATCCCTTGTTTTGGGGGGCGGGGCTCTCATCATCAGCGTAGGGATGGTCATCTATTCGTATCGGATGTGGCGCAGCGAGGCAGGCCAGCGGCGATCGCGGCACCAACCTTGATCAAGGATTTTCCCTGATGTCGCCTAGATCACCGGGTAGATCGACTAAAATCGGGTAGAACAGCGATGGATGGGGGTCTTCAACCCACGGTGGTTTGGAGGACTTCGTCTTCTTGCGATTCTATCCTCTGGTGGAAGCAAGAGAGCTCCCATTCCCCGCTCGTCAAATTCATTTCTACCGTCACCCGCGATGCTACTCAGGTCGATTGCCCGACGCTACGCCATTGTCCTGTGGCTACTGCCCGCTGCCGCCCTTCTGCCGCTTATTCCCATCCCCCAGCGCGCCGCTTCTCAGGAGTACGGCTGGCCAGAGGAGCCAGTAGATGAAGGCTCTAGCGATTGGACCGAGCCACAGGGGGACTTTAATTCGGCCTGCTTCATCCGTCCCTCAGACCTAGCGGCGGATGTGGAAGCTGTCACTCAACAGGTAGTGCAGCTAGCAAACTGGGTCGAGCGGCCGGAGGGCGCCCTGAGCGCCATGGTACGCTCTTTTGGCCCACAGCTCGTGGCCAACCTGTCGCCTCGCCCTTGGCCCGAGCTCAATGAGCGATCGCAATTGGCAAAAGTGCCGGTGCTGATGTATCACGACATTCTGCCGGAGAAAGAGGTGTTCTTCGATGTTACCTACGAGGAATTCGAGGCCCACCTGCAGATGATCGACGAGATGGGCATCACCCCCATCAGCATGGACCAGTTGGTATCGCACCTGCGCACGGGGCTGCCCCTGCCGGAAAAACCGGTCCTGCTGACTTTTGATGACGGCTACCGGGGCCACTACGAGCATGTGTTCCCACTACTGGAGGAATACGGCTACCCCGGACTGTTCTCGATCTACACATTCAAGGTGGGCCGAGACCACGGCCGCCCCGGGATGAACTGGGCCCAGGTGCAGGAAATGGCGGAGAGTCCGCTGGTGACCATCGCCGCCCACAGCGTCAATCATCCCTCGGACCTGCGAGAGGTGAGCGACGGGGACCTGCGGATGGAGGTGGAGCAGTCCAAGCGGGAGCTGGAGGAGAAGCTGGGCACCCCCATCCACTACTTCACCTACCCTGAGGGCAATTACGATGAGCGCGTCGCCCAGGTGGTGCAAGAGGCGGGCTTTCTCGCTGCCCTGACCATGGATAACTGGGAGGACCGCTTTGCAGGGGAATCCCAGAACTTACTGGCGGTGGACCGGATTGGCCAGTCCCAAATTGCCTGGGCCCTAGAGGAAGCTTGGGGAGGACCACCAGCAGCGGCTTGGGGCAGCACGTTTGATTTTCAGGCCCCCGTGCAGAAGGCCGAGGTGATGGTTGAGGAGGTACCGCTGTCGCTGTTCTATGGCGGCAAACCGGTGACCATTCACGCCGATAGCCGCTACCAAGTCAACGAAATCATCGCCGGTACCGACATCGTGGCAGCGGTGGACGGCGGCTTTTTCTCTATGCAGTACCTAGACTCCAACGTGATGATTGGTCCGGTGTACAGCCGCAGCACTCGCCAGTTTATCCCCGGCGACCCAGGCGAAAATCCGCTGCTTAATGGCCGCCCTCTGGTGCTGATTAGCGATCAGGATATCCAGTTCATGCCGTTTGACGCCGCCAAGCACAACACCCTAGCTGGCCTACGGGAAGAGATGCCGGGGGTGGCAGACGCCTTTGTGGCAGCAGCTTGGCTCGTAAAAGACGGTCTGCCCCAGTCGCCAGAGTCGTTCAACGGACTGTTTGACTTTGACGCACCGCGTCACCGTGCCTTCTGGGGCGTTAACCGGGCCGGCCAGCCGGTGATTGGCGTTACCCACGATCGCATCGACGCCATCTATTTAGGAGAAACCCTGGCCCAGTATGGCCTGCGGGAGGTGGTGATGTTAGATTCTGGAGCGAGTACGTCGCTGGCTTATCAGGGGGAGTCACTGATGGGCTATATCCCTCGCCCGGTGCCCCATGTGGTGGGGCTAGTGCCGCCAGAAATTAGCAGCCAGCAGGGCTGCGGTATGACGACCGAGCGGATAGACGGCGAGCGAGAGGGCTAACCTTTGGGAATGCCCCTGACACCGATGAACCATAGCTGAACCACGGCCTTTTGTTAAGAATAAGCCTTAACTCAAGTCAGGGACTGCGGTATCTCAACAACAAATGTGGTTCCCGCGTCGACGATTGAACGGCAATATA
>JBCCAG010000413.1:0-4253 GCA_039814955.1 Cyanobacteria bacterium P01_A01_bin.135 | reverse complement strand
GCTGCGGCCAATCAGCCGCTGAATTTCTTGAGTGCGCCCGGAAAGCTTGATCACCTCCCGGCTTTTGCGCTGGGGGGTGGCGCCTGGCAACATGCGGTACTCTGCCGTCAACCAGCCTTGGCCCTTTCCTTCTAAAAAGCCGGGTACCCCCGACTGCAAATTGACGGTGCAAAGCACTTGGGTATCGCCGCAGGAGGCCAGCACCGAGCCTGGGGCAAACTTCGTGAACTGCCGCTGGAAAGATAGGGGACGAAGTTGGTCGGGCCGTCGTCCATCGGAGCGTTGCGGAGCCATAAAAAGGTGCCTTGGGTTGCATCAATCCTACCCACAATACAGCGTTTTCCCAGGTTGGTGGCCCCCAGGTTATAGGGCTATTCTTCTAAGACGGCGAGCACCGCTTTGGGGGAGAGCTTCTGCTTAAACCAAACGATAGGGGTCGTGACCTGGCCTAGCTTCACCCCCGCCTTCTCTAGGTTGAGCCGCTCGGAGACCGCCAAAATTAGATCGTCTCGCCCTGACTGGCGCACCTGAGAGAATTTCTTTCGCAGGTATTCAGGTCGCCAGTAGCCGACAATTTCCAGCAGCCGCTCCCGTCCATCGGGGTGAACCAGGCGAAAGTCCGGAATCATCACGCTGCCGGGAATCGGAATTAGATCCACCTCTCGCTCGAGTTTCCAGGGGGTTTTCAGCGATCGCCATCGGTCCACAAAAGACTCCTCTAACATGCTGTCGTACACCTTACCGGGGGGATAGTGGGTCACTAGGCCGCAGCTAGAATCTAGGGTGAAGCGCCCGGTTTTATTGGTGTTGCTGTAGCTATCACGCCAGCGCAGATCAGTCACCAGGCTCCATTTGGTGACGTGGAGGAGGGCGGGGATCAGCTTGGCAATACTGAGGCCGTAGCGGGTGCTGGCCTTGAATAGGCTGGTGGGGCCGTCGATGGTGATGGTGAAGCCGTGGTCGGCGTCGCCTTCGATGTAGGCCATCAGCCCAAACAGCTTCAGGTAGCGGAACAGCAGCTTGTACTCACCGGGGTCGTTGCGGTGGGCGGTGAGCACCAATTGGCTGGCTTTATAAAAGATGCCCTGGACCTGGGAGAGGTTGTATAGGTGCACCAAGGCCTCTGGGGTGGGGGCCTCAAATTCGGTCAAAATCCGGTTCTCGTTTAGGTCGGCGTACAGCCCTTGGCGCACCTGCTCAGGGTGAACCGCTTCCCCCTTCTCTTCGGTAAGCTGGTCGGCGATACCCTCTAAGGTGGCTGCTGCGGCAGCGGGCAGCGGCACCGCCTGGGAGGCCTTGGCGAACACGATCTGCCGCAGCAGCCCCGGCTCCAACGGGCTAACCACCTCAAAGGTGCTGTAGCGCCCCCGCAGCAGATGGACAAAGCCCCGCTTCAGCCGGTAGTCAGTTTCCTCCCCCTCCATATCCTGCAGGTGGGCATTTAGCTCCCCCTGGGACTTACCCCGATGGTCCGCGAAGCAGTCAATCACCGCCGCGGCGATCGCCAATACGCTGGGGCTGAGGGACAATCGCTTGGGCGCCAGGCTCTCCCCCTGCAGGCGATTAATCAATAGATCGGTGGGCAGCACGGCGCTCGGTCCTGTTTTTTACGTTGGTCTTCTAATCCGCGGGCTTCAGGGCAGCATCCAGGGTTGCCCGCGCCGCCTGCGCCGCCTCGCGGCTGGCCCGGTAGCGGAGATTGGCCTGGGCGAAGTTCTTCAGAGCCTTAAAGCCATCTTTGAGCTGGGCAATCTCCTCTGGGCTGACGGGCTCGTCAGAGAACAGCATGTCTAGGCGCGATCGCACCTCTAGGGCTTCCTCCCGCAGCTCTTGGGCCTTGAGCTTCAAATTCGCCAAGTTGTTGAGGGTCTGCACGGCGGCAACCACGGCGTCTTCGTCAGCCGCGGCAGGCGGCGCTGGTTTATCGTCCACAGCAATCAGCTCCTGGGGGCTAAATCCATCCGAGAGATCGATGGGTAGCTTACCATCATCCATCATCTCAATCAGCTGATCCATCGCCTGATCTCGCGCTTTTCTAGAGTCTTTGCCCCGTACGGGCAGGGTGACTTCTGGGCATTGTGCTAGGGTATACTTCACCATCGTTGCGGTCCCCAAGGTGCTTTCATAACAATCTTGAATAGGGCTAAGGGGCATATATCGCTTGCATTTCTCTTTGAATCTATTGCATTAGCGATCAGTCTTGCTTCATGATTCAATTGTACTATGGCCGAGCAAGCAACCGGCGGCTGTTATGATCTTTCACTTTGGGTCTGGCCCAATGGTGATAGGATAGCGATGCATTTTTAGGCGCGGTGCCGCCTCTACACATCAGGGTGCCATCTCAATGGCTGAGCCCTACAGCCCGAGGCATGCGCGGCTATCACGTAATCCCATTTGGCAAATATTTTATGACCATTTCTCCAGCCCTAGCGTCCAGCCTCCGCAGCCGGCGAGCCCTCAAAGTGATCAGCGGCCTGGCCAATCGCAATCTTGAGCATGTCTGCGCCGTGGTCGCCGCCGCCGAGCAAGGGGGCGCGACATTTGTGGATATTGCGGTTGATGCCGACATCGTCGCCCAGGTACGCCGCACAACTCGCCTGCCCATCTGCGTCTCGGCGGTGGAGGCAGAGGCGTTTGTGGCTGCAGTTCAGGCCGGGGCTGACCTAATTGAAATCGGCAACTTCGATAGCTTTTACGCCCAAGGGCGGCAGTTTGGTGCCGATGAGGTATTAGCCATCACCCGCCAAACCCGCGATCGCCTCCCCGAGGTGACCCTATCGGTAACCGTCCCCCACATCCTGCCGCTGGACCAGCAGTGCGCTCTAGCAGAGCAGCTTGTGGCAGCCGGAGCCGATATCATTCAAACCGAGGGCGGTACCAGCAGCCGTCCCCACAGCGCCGGTACCCTGGGGCTGATTGAAAAGGCCGCGCCAACCCTAGCCGCCGCCCACGCCATTTCCCGCGCGGTGGATGTGCCGGTGCTCTGTGCCTCGGGCCTCTCCAGCGTCACCGTTCCCATGGCGATCGCGGCCGGGGCCTCTGGTGTCGGTGTGGGTTCGGCCATCAGCCAGCTCAACAGCCCGTTGGCCATGGTGGCTGCGGTCCGTAGCCTCACTGAAGCCCTGGAAACCACCTCCGTTGCTGCGTAAGCCGCTCGTCCTTACCCCACTTCTAAGCTATGTCAAAGCGATTGACCTGGGCCTTCTGGTGCTACCTCACAACTTTGGCTTTGCTAGGGGCCTTTAGCCTCATCTATCTACTTCGCGCCGAGTTTATGCCCTACCATGCGAGGGCAATTGGGCAATCTTGGGAGCAGCTGCCGCTGGCGGTACAAACCCTAATTTTGGGGCTGATGAAGACAACCGGGGGAGGCTGGCTGGCGACAGCGGTCGCCATGGCGATTATCCTGTTCAAACCGTTCAAGCGGGGGGAAACTTGGGCCCTATGGGCCGTGCCGTCTATTGGCCTCGCCACGGCGGTTCCCCTGCTCTATCTCACCCTATCAATCGCGATTCGCACCCCTGCTGACCCGCCGTGGATTGCGGCAGCGCTGGGGGTAGTGCTGCAGGTGGTGGGGTTGGTGCTGTCTCTGGAGCCGCGCCGTAACCGGGTGCCGCCACTGTAGTCGGTTTACTATAGCCGGCTTACTATCTATTCCGGAGAGCATTGCCCTGCGGCGACTCTCCAAAACAATTTTTCCCTATGGCTGAACGACGTATTTTGATTACCGGCGTCTCCCGCGGGTTGGGCCAGGCCATGGTGGAGGGCTTTGCGGCGGCGGGGCACCGGGTCATGGGCTGCGCCCGCTCCCCGGAGGCCGTTAACCAGCTGCGCCAGCAGTTTCCCCAACAGGATTTCGCGGTGGTAGATGTGACTGAAGATGGTGCGGTGGCGGCATGGCTGAGCCGGATAGCCTCCCAGCACGGCCCGCCAGACCTGGTGCTCAATAACGCAGGGCTGATTAACGACCCTGCCCCCTTGTGGGAGGTGCCGGCTAACGAGGTGAACGCGGTGCTCGACGTCAACCTCAAAGGAACCATTAATGTGATTCGCCACGCGGTGCCGCTGATGCTAGACGGCGGCGGTGTCATCGTTAACTTTAGCTCCGGCTGGGGCCGCTCCACCTCTCCTGAAGTCGCCCCCTACTGTGCCTCAAAATGGGGAATCGAGGGGCTGACGCGATCGCTTGCCCAAGAGCTACCTTCCGGGCTCGCAGCCGTGGCCCTCAACCCCGGCATCATCCACACGGATAT
>JBCCAG010000954.1:0-1533 GCA_039814955.1 Cyanobacteria bacterium P01_A01_bin.135 | reverse complement strand
CATTGAAAGCCGCCTAAATCTGCTGTACCAAACCGTGGCGGACCAAAACCTGCCGGTGGTGCCCCACCCCAGCGAGGTAAAAGGCAAGTGGTCCGGGATCAAGGGCGCTACCGAGCTGTATGGACCAGAGGCGATCGCCCCAGTGATGGCACAGTTTGCCCTCATGCAGCAGACGGTTCTGAACGGCGGCCTCACTCACTTGCCGATGGTAGCGCCTCTAGCCGATGGCTTCAGGACTAGCCTCAAGGCGCTCAGCCCAGCCATCTACCCTGCCGATAACGTCCTGGCGCGGGAGGTGCACTTCAACCACTTCCACCCATTTGCCAAAGCCTGGCAGCTCTACGGCTTGGCCTTTGTAGTGATGCTGGTGGCCCTATGGGTGAAGCCCTGGAACCTCTATTGGGGCGCCATTGGCCTATTCACCGCCGGTATCGTGGTGCAGAGCTACGGTTTCTGGCTGCGGATGCAGATTGCCGGGCGGCCACCGGTGACCAACATGTATGAGTCGGTGGTGTGGGTCGGGTTCGGAATCGCGGCGATCGCCCTAGCGTTTGAGCTCACCTCCCGCAGCCGCTACTACCTGCTGGCGGCGGCTCCCCTGGCAGTGATGTGCTTAATTTTGGCGGATAGCCTGCCTGCGGTCTTAGACCCCAGCATTGCACCCCTGGTACCGGTGCTGCGGGATAACTTCTGGCTCAGCATCCATGTGCCCACCATTGCGTTGAGCTATGCGAGCTTTGCCCTGGCGTTGGGGTTAGGCCATGTGGCCCTGGGGAACTACCTGTTTGCCCCGCAAGCGAAAAAGCGCATCAAAACCCTGTCCCAGCTCAACTACCGGGTGCTGCAGGTGGGGGTATTGCTGCTGACGGCGGGCATTATCCTAGGGGGCATTTGGGCTCACTTCTCTTGGGGCCGCTTCTGGGGCTGGGATCCGAAGGAAACCTGGGCGCTGATTGCCCTGCTCTGCTACCTAGCGCCGCTCCATAGTCGCCTAACGGGGTGGATGGGAGATTTTGGCATTAACGTGGCGAGCGTGGTGTCCTTTAACGCGGTGCTGATGGCCTGGTACGGGGTGAATTTTGTCCTAGGTACGGGTTTGCATAGCTACGGCTTTGGCACCGGCGGGTCAGCGCTAGTGATTGCTGGGGTAGTGGGCTTGGACCTCTTGTTCGTGGCGATCGCGGCGGCGCGGCGCTATTGCTGGTTTGGGGGCTGGTTCAAGGACCTGGGTGAATCCGCGCCTCTGAACTCTACCGATGGCATCATTGTAGGAGATTAAGCGGTATCGATTTCTGCAGGTTGGGTTACCGTCAGGAAATCCAGCACCACCATTGACATTGTTGGGTTACGCTAGCACTCCAACCCGACCTACGATTTTTGAGGGACGAACCAATGAAACGACGTGAATTCATGAACTGGGTAGGCTTCGGCGCTCTAGCTACCTCCCTGCCCGTAGCGATCGCGGCCTGCCAATCTGACACGGCCACCCCTGAGGCCGAGACTGAGCCAGCAGCAGAGACCGCTGAGCTGGAT
>JBCCAG010000472.1:0-3839 GCA_039814955.1 Cyanobacteria bacterium P01_A01_bin.135 | reverse complement strand
GGGGATCTGAACGCCGCTCTCGCTAGAGATAAAAACGATGCGGCCCCAGTTACGGGCCTTCATGCTGGGCAAGTAAAGTCGGCTGAGGCGTACGCCGCTGAGGACGTTGATCTCAAAAAAGCGCCGCCAGTCGTCGTCGGTAATCTCGTCAAAGGGGGTGGCTTCAAAGATGCCGAGGTTGTTCACCAGAATTTCCACGTTGGGATATTTCTCCACCAGAGCTGCCGCCGCTTCAGTTGTGGAGAGATCCCCAGCGAACCCCAGCACCTTACCAGGAACGCCAGTGGAGAGTTTAGCGATCGCCGCATCTACAGAGCCCTGCGATCGCCCGTTGAGGATAACGCTCGCCCCTTCAGCGGCTAAAGCTTCAGCGATCGCGTAGCCGATCCCTGCCGTGCTGCCGGTGATCAGGGCGAGCTTGTCTGTGAGCTGTAGATCCATAGTTCAATGCCGTGCCGATATTGCGTATCAAACTACTCTGGCGTCACCGCTGCCCCATCTGAGAGCCGCAGCAGCCCCGCCGTCACAATCGTCTCTCCCGCCTCCAGGCCCTCAATCACCTGGTAGCGGTTGTCCTCAATCACCCCCAACGTCACAGGACGCTGCACCGCCACATAGCCGTCCTCCCCCGTTTCCGTCTCCGAGGGCTGCACCACAAACACAAAGGTCTGGCCGCCAATGCGGGAAATCGCCGTCGTCGGCACCAACACATCCGACTCCTCGTCCCAAATCACCCGGGCGCGGACGAACTGCTCATCCCGCAGCCGCCCGTCGGGGTTGGGGAAGGTGGCCTTCGCCAGAATCGACTGGGCTCCGTTCTCCACCCGCTCCGCCACAAAGCTGATGCGGCCCACCACTAAGGGCTCCGTACCCTCTTCAGTGCGCAGCTCCACCGGCAGGCCCTCCCGCAGCTCGTCGGCTCGGTTCACCGGGATGGGTAGCCGCAGGTCCATGGTGTCGTTGCGGGTGAGGGTGGTGAGCTCGGCCCCTGTGCCCACAAAGTCGCCAATCTTCACTGGCAGGTCCCCCACCACCCCGTCGATGGGGGCCACCACCTCGTAGTCCGACAGGTCTTCGGTGGCCACATCAGCCGAGGCTTCCGCCCGCCGTAGGGAGGCGGTGGACTCGGACAAGTTGGCGCGAGCTGCTTCAATACGCCGCTCCGCCACTCTTCTCTCGGCGGCAGTAGCGTCCCGGCTGCGGGTAATCTGATCCAACGACTGCTGGGCCAGGGCCCCTTCTTCCACCAGGCCTACGGTGCGGTCGTACTCAATGCCCTGTAGGGTTTCCTCGGCGATCGCGCTGTCGCGGGCGGCTTCGGCCTCTAGCAGTTCCGCCTGGGCCGTGGTGCGGGAGGCCCGGGCCGCTTCAATGTCGGCGATTGCCCCAGTGACCACGGCTCGGGGGCGGTCGGGGCTAAGCTGCAGTATGGGGGTGCCCGCCGCCACGCGATCGCCGTCTTCCACCAGAATGGCCGTAATTCGCCCTTCTACTTCGGGGCGCAGCACTACCCGGTCCTGGGCCTCCAGCGCGCCCACAAATTCCGAGGCAATATTTACCGCGTCCAGCTGGGTAGTTTCGGTTTCAACTGCTGTGGGGGGTGGGGCCGGCGGGGCCTCCTCTTCGGGCCGTATCAGGCCCCAGATGAGCCATACAGCGGCTAGCCCCAAGGCGCCCATCAGCAGCCACAGCCACCAACGGCGGGGCGATTGAGCTTGGTCCGAGGCGGCGACGATATTGGATGTAGATGAAGGATTTGACATAGCTACAACAGGTGAAGGGTTAAGCCGAACGCGCTATGGAAGTGGGACGAGGGCGGGAACTAGGAGACGGAATCAGCAGGGCAGCAGCAACAGCGCTGAGGGCGGCTAGCGCGGCGGCGAGCCCCATCACTGCGCGAAATCCAGAAACAAAGGCGATCGCAATGCCGTCCGCTACGGCCTGACGGGCGTCAGGGTCTAATTCAGTGGGAATCTCTATTGCCGCCAGATTGCCGGACTGAGCGAGCAGTGATTGCTGGGCATCTGGAGCGAGATTTAGGGCTGCGAGCTGGGTCGCGAGGCTAGGCCCAAACATCGCCAGCATCACAATACCAAATAGAGCCACCGCCAGCAGGCTGGCCACCCGGGAGACCGCATTATTGACCCCTGAAGCAACGCCAACATAGCGCGTCTCCACCGCTGCCATCACGGTTGTGGTGAGGGGGGCAACGCTGACGGCCATGCCCAGCCCAAGGATAGCAACCGCTGGGAAAAACGTGGTCCAATAGCTTCCCCCCACGCCGGGGATCAGCATCAGCGCGAAGCCCACCGCCGCGATCGCGGGGCCGATGACCAGGGGACGGCGGGCCCCGTATTGCCCAACGAGTCCCCCCGACCAGCGGGACAGCAGGAAAATAATCACCGGCAGCGGGGCCAGGGCCGCCCCCGCCGCTGTGGCCGAATACCCCTGCACCTGGATCAGGTTAAAGGGCAGGAAGAACAGCGCCCCGCCCAGAGCGGCATAGAGCAGCAGCGTCAGCAGGTTGGCTCCCGTAAAGGCGCGGGAGCGAAATAGGGCCAGGGGCATCATCGGGTTGACGGCCTCCGCCTCCACCCACACAAACGCCCCCAGCAGTCCTACCCCTACCGCGATCGCCCCCAAAATCAAGGGGTGACCCAGGCCCAGGTTTGCCGACTCCAGCAAGCCGTACACCAAGCTGCCCAGCCCCAGCACCGCCAGCAGCGCCCCCCAGCGGTCTAGCCGCTTCGCCGCCCCCGGGTCCCGGCTCTCCGGAACTCGCCACAGGCCAATGGCGATCGCCACCGCCGCCAGGGGCAGGTTCAGCCAAAAGATCCACCGCCAGGAGACGGTCTCGATTAGCCAGCCCCCCAGTACTGGGCCAATGGCTGCCGTGATGGCCGTAAACCCAGACCACAGCCCAATGGCTCCGCCCCGCTCCTCAGCAGGAAACGAAGCGCTGATGATGGCCAAGCTACCCGGCGTCAGCAGCGCCCCGCCGATGCCCTGAACGCCGCGCGCGACAATGAGCTGATTGATATCCGCCGCGAACCCGCAGGCCGCTGAGGCCAGGGCAAACAGGGCTAAACCCAGCACAAACAGCCGCCGCCGCCCAAAGCGATCGCCCAGGGCACCCCCCAGCAAAATCAGCGCCCCCAGCAGCAGGGCGTAGGACTCCACCACCCACTGCACCTGGGAGACGGTGGCACCCAGCTGCTGCTGTAGGGTCGGCAGGGCCACATTGACCACCGTACTGCCAATGAACACAATGCTGGAGCCCAAAATTGTCGCGGCTAAAATCCAGGGCTTTGCCCGCGCTTGACACTTGGCGTCGCAGGGGCGGGCGCGGATAACGCCTTCGTCGCAGGGAGAGGAGATAAAATTTGCCATGGCTAGTAGGACACCGGCTTGCGATCGCGCCATAGCTTGCCCGTTTCGCTTTTGGGAGCCTCAGTGGCGAGCCATACTGCCGTGTCCGCCCCCTGCTCTGGGGTACGCGGGGCGGAAGCCCCGCCCATGTCGGTGCTCACCCAGCCAGGGTCCACAGCGTTGACGACGATGCCTTTGGGCCGCAGGGCGTCCGCTAACATAATCGTCGCCCCGTTTACTGCCAGCTTCGACAAGCAGTAGCTGGGGACTCCGGCAGACAGGCCGTCGAGCTGGCCGTAGCCGCTGGAGTAGTTGATCACCCGAGCGCCGCCCGCCGCCTCTAGCAGCGGCAGCAGAGCCTGGGTAACGTGAATAGTGCCGAAGGTGTTGACGTTCAAGGTGTGGGTGAGCAAGTCACGGCTGATGGTGAGGATGGTGGCGTTGCCGTCAGGGTATATGCCGGCGTTGTT
>JBCCAG010000697.1:0-2626 GCA_039814955.1 Cyanobacteria bacterium P01_A01_bin.135 | reverse complement strand
GTCTCAATGATCGCGGGCTAATTTACCGTCATGAAGATACCTGGGACCGCAATCCCAGCGAAATTTTAAGGCAGTTTTTCCGCAGCGGTTCATCACCTATTTCCTGAGCTCAGCCCGTCTTGTAGGCGAACTACCACAGTCCAATCGCTCCTTGGGTCAGGGCGGCGTGAGCTCTGCGTTTAAACGGCTATGAACTCTTGCGCCGCTAAAATTGCGTTAGCTAGCTCTGCCTGGTTGTTAGCGGTTACCTTCAGCCGCTTGCCGTTGGCTTCCACCTCTAAGGTAATCGGTTTCCCGCCGAGGCGATCGCTTAGAAAACGGAACACGTACTGAATATTTTCGAGGCTAACTTCAGCCGTCAGCAGCCCCACGATAAAACCGCCAAGGGCCTTGTTTCCCTCCGGCGGGTCAGGGTCGACAACCCGGCGCGCGGAGTCAATATCCATGTGCTGCAGCTCCTGCACGAGGTATTGAATTTGCTGGTCCCGGCTGTCGTCGTTTAGCTCTGGGTCAGTCATTTCAAGGGTAATAGTGATGGGAGAACTGAGAAGTTGAGTCATGTTTGAATTTAGTTTCTTGGAGGACTGCCGATGTCTTTCGGGTGCCCCCAACCAGGCCGGGGCTGTAAGTCGGCGTCCTATCGTGCCCGCTTTGCGTATTGCAGCGATAGGCCTTGTATAAATTGGGGCGAATCTTGTTTGAACTTTGAAGAGGCGATGGACTGAGGCGCTTCTATACCGAGGCCTATGAGATTACGCGCAAGAGGTGTTTAGATGCGCTTGTTGGCGCGCTGCCCCTACTCAGTAAAACTTCATGCCTCCTCATCAATTTGTAGCCAGAACTATCGTCAAAATGGTCCTCCCCTCTCAGCAAAGACACCATGGCTAGATATGCCCTGCTTATTGGCTGCAGCGACCATGGAGAGGGTTTAACGTCTCTTAGAGCTTCCCTGAATGATGTCGCCGCCCTAGCGTGTATCCTGCGCGACCCTGCCTTAGGCCAGTTTGATCAGGTGACGACTTTGCTTAACCCAGAGCCTCAGGCCCTGCGGGAAGCGGCAGAAACTCTGTTCTACACAGCCCGCAAAGACGACCTGGTGCTCCTGTACTTCTCAGGTCACGGCATCAAAGACGACCGCAACCGGCTCTATTTCTCCACCCGGCTTACCCGTAAGACCCCCGAAGGCACCCTAGTGAAGTCCACGGCTGTCCCGGCAAGCTTTGTGCAAGACCAGATGACTGAATGTCGCAGCCGCCGTCAAATCCTCATCCTGGACTGCTGCTTCAGCGGGGCGTTTGCTGACGGGATGATTGCCAAAGACGACGGTCGGGTAGACTTGCCGATGGCGCTGGGGGGGCAGGGCTGCGTTATCCTAACCTCCACGACGGCGACCCAGTATGCCTTTGAGCAAAGCGAGATGGCCCTATCACTCTACACTCAGCAGTTGATCAAAGGGATTGCAACTGGCGATGCCGATGCCGACGCTGACGGCTTTGTCGCCATCGATGAGCTGCACGACTACATCTGCAGCCAGCTAGAAGCGGTGGCATCGCCCATGCACCCTAAAATATATGCCTTTGACCAGGGATTTAAAATTCACCTGGCAAAAGCGCCAGCAATACAGACAGAACTGCCAGCCCAGGAAGCTGCCGTCACCGCCCCGCTGCTCCCCCCTGAACCGAGCGCCGCCTCAGCCGGGTCAGCACCGACAGCTTCAATCGCCGCTAGCCTGGAGCCTATCTCATTCACAACTGGATGGGTACAGCCTGGAGCAGTCGGCATCCTTGGCCTGGGGGATCGCCGCACAAGGGTACAGCGGCGATCACAGCAGGCAGAGGGGTTTACCATTGAGCTCGGGGATACGCGGCTGACACTGCTACGCATCCCAGCGGGCCGGTTCTTAATGGGCTGCGCCGATACCCACAACGCTGACTGGCATCCGGAGGGGCCAGTACATCGCGTTACCCTGCGCCCCTTCTTCCTCAGCCAGTGCCTAATTACCCAAGCTCAGTGGAGCGCCGTTGCCACCTTCCCCAAAGTCGCCCTTGATCTCCCTCTACCGTCCAGGCAACAGCCCGATCGCCCTATTCACCAAGTTAACTGGTATGAGGCCAGGGAATTTTGCCAGCGGCTTTCGCGTCAGGTGGGGTGGCGCTGCCGCCTGCCCAGCGAGGCCGAGTGGGAGTACGCCTGCCGCGCCGGGACCCGCACCCCCTTTGCCACTGGGGAGGACCTGCCGCCGGAATTGGCCAACTACAGCAGCAGCGGCCCTATCTCCGTCGGGAGCTTCCCTGCCAACGGGTTCGGCCTGTACGACATGCACGGCAACCTGTGGGAATGGTGCCGCGACGGCTGGCACGAGAGCTACGACGGGGCCCCAACCGATGGCACTGCCTGGGATAGCCCTGGAGAACCAGGCGATCGCCACGCGGCTCGGGGCGGCTCTTGGATGGACTCAGCGGAAACCTGCCGGTCTGCCTCTCGGATTGGGCTAGCGGCGCAAACCTGCAGCAGCGACTTGGGCTTTCGCATCGCCTGCGACCTGTAGTTAGCGCGTGGGGCTATCTATCGCATATAGATCTCGGCCCCCAGCCAAAGTAAATCGAATCGAATGGGCCACATCTTT
>JBCCAG010000622.1:0-3005 GCA_039814955.1 Cyanobacteria bacterium P01_A01_bin.135 | reverse complement strand
CCCGCACTTTCACCGGAGCCCACTAGCGAGCCGCTAGAGACTCTCCTGAGGCTGCGCCTGATTGAGCAGATACCCGACCTCGGCGATCGCCTGGCTTCGCTGCTGCAGCTAGTGGATATCCTGACGCCGGCTAGCGCCTCGTCAGCGCCTGATCCGGCGGTGATCACTCTGATGGCCCAGGCCGAGGACCTCGTGCCCCAGCAGCCCCCTCCCACCCAGGCAGAGTGGTGGCTGGCGATCGCCGAGCGCTACTTGACCTTAGGGCAACCTGAAGCGGCTCTCAAGGCCCTAACCGAAGCTGAAGCTGCCGTGGCTATGCTAAAGACTCCTTTCGTTAAGGCCCAGCACCTGCAGGCGATTGCCGCCCACCGGGCAGATTTACTGCAGCCCAGCCAAGCAATAGCGGCCTTAGAGCAGGCTAGCGCCCTGGTGTCAGAACTTCCCTCCCCGCAGGCCAGCCTGCTATTGACCACGTTGGCTTTGCAATATGCGGACCTGGGGCAGCACCAGGAGAGCGCGGCCCTCTTGGCTCGGGCAGACCTGCTGCTTGCGCAAGCACCCCAAGAAGCACCCCAAGAAGCGCCTGTCATAGACGACATAGAGACCCTGCCGCCTACCCCCCTCACCCCCCAGCCCTGGGACGGGAGTGTGGGCTTACTGGGCAACCTGTTTTCTGGGGAGAGCAGCCGAGGGGTGATTTCGCTGACGGCGGATGCGGACCGCCAGTGGGGACGCACTGCCGCCGATTTTGGCCTGCAGCTGACCTACAACATCGACGACGACGAGGATGACCCAGACCAGTTCAGCGTTCGGTTTGATGCTGATGCAGAACATTACCTGGAAGATAACTGGCAGTATTTCATCGATGGCTCAGTGGCCAGTGACGACTTGGAGAACCTACAGCTGCGGGCGACCCTATTTAATGGGGTAGGCATCCGGTTATTGCGCAGTGAGGATCAGGAATTGGGTATCCGTACCGGGGTGGGTATCCGCTACGAGAACTTTGAGGACGAGGGACCGGACGTCAACCCCCCTTCTTTGACCTTAGGTTTCACCTACCGCGATCGCCTGTTCGAGTTAGTTCAACTGCAGCAGTCCCTAGATTTCGACGCACCTTTAGGGGACGTAGAGGATTACCTGTTTCGCTCTGAAACCAACCTGCGGATTCCCATCAGCGAGCGCTGGTCCTTTGATCAGGGGCTGCGGCTTACCCTATCAGGGGAGAGCGCGCCGGATAACCCTGGCCTACTGCTGAATTTGCAGACTGGGCTACGCTACCAGTTCTAGGTCGCCGAGATTACATTCCGCTAGTAGGACGGTTTTCCACCTCTGGAGTTAGGGCGATCGCAGGTCATCCACGCTACAATTAATAAAAATCTATGGTTACCCAAGCAGTTTCCCGCCAAACCCAACGAGCGGAAGCGCTACTGCCACCGGCATGCCAGAGGTTACTTCCCAAAATTATCGAACTCTTAAGGAGATCTGACTTATCGCTAGAAAGCCGCAAGCCAACAAGCCTCTCATTAACGACAATATTCAGTCCCCCCTGGTGCTGCTGATTGATCAAGACGGGACGAATCACGGTAAAACGCAGACCCGAGAAGCGATTGGAATCGCTAAGGATGCCGGTCTCGACTTAGTGGTGGTATCTGAAGGCCGCACCACCCCCGTCGCCAAGATTTTGGACTACGGTAAGCACCTGTATCAGCAGAAGAAGCGCCAGCGTCAGAGCAACGGCAGCCGCACTTCCATGAAGGAGGTGAAGCTGCGCCCCAACGTCGGCGACTCTGACTATGGCATCCGCATTGACCGGGCCACCGAATGGTTGAATAAGGGCGACTCGGTGAAGTTTCAGGTGCGTCTGCGGGGCCGCGAGCACCAACACCGCGATCGCGCCCGGGATCTACTGGAGCGGGTAATCAGCGACCTCAAGGGTGTAGGCAAGGTGCAGGCGTTTGATCGGCGAGCCCTGGTGGTCCAGGTGATCCCCAGCTAATGCAGCAAAACCGTCTGCGCTAGGACAAAGGCGGCCAAACTTATTATATTTTGCGGCGCGGCGATTCTCTGACGCAAGAGGATCGCCGCGCTACTTTTATAGACAGGGTACCCTGACAATGGGAAAGCTTTCCCGCTGCCACGTCACAAAGCTTTATGTGGCAATCGCTACCAAGCGCGGCTTTAATGATGTGAGGCCTGTCTATATCAGTTATGTCCCTTCTGTTCACGGATCCATGCCTTTCAAGCCGTCCAAGTCATCCCTCAGGGGAAAGCGTCACCGCAGCTATAAGTACCGCCAAACGCGGCTACAGCGATCGCTGGTCTACACTCCTCAGGGCAACGGCTGGTTTCGCTGGCTAGCGCCGGGGCTACTGATCAAGCGCTGGCTGTTTATCAGCGCCATCGGTGTATTTATGACGGCCCTGGGCGTGGCAATTTGGACTAAGCGCACGCCGGTATTCTATATCAGTCAGTTCATCAGCCAATCCTTGTCAGCCCTGACGGAGCTAGTCCCCAATTACGTCAGCGGTCCGCTGGTGCTTCTGGTAGGGATTCTGTTGATTTTTGTAGGTCAGTCGCGCACCCTCAACTCGATCACTGAGGTGCTGCTGCCGCCGGGGGAGGCTGATCTAGTAGACCTGCTCTCCAAGCACCGCCGTCTCTACCGAGGCCCCAAAATTGTTGTCGTGGGCGGTGGTACGGGTCTATCTACCCTGCTGCGGGGGCTAAAGCACTTTAGCGCCAACATTACCGCCGTGGTGACGGTGGCCGATGATGGCGGGTCTTCCGGGCGGCTGCGACGAGAAATTGGCGTACTGCCGCCGGGGGATATCCGCAACTGCTTGGCGGCCCTAGCAGACGAGGAGAAGCTGCTGACAGAGCTATTTCAGTACCGCTTCCGGGCAGGAAACGGTCTAGAGGGCCATAGCTTCGGCAACTTATTTATTACCGCGATGGGGGAGGTGACCGGCGACCTGGAGCAGGCGATCGCCGCTAGCTCCCGGGTG